>NZ_JBELAU010000014.1:0-181580 GCF_040253585.1 Emticicia sp. W12TSBA100-4 | reverse complement strand
TAATAATTAGATTTATATACGAAAATGCAAAAATAACGGTTTTTAACAAAAAGCTGATTTTGAGATTAAGAATAGCATAAAAGCACTATTATGAAATAAATAATTTATACTATCTTGAGTTATATTCAGCCACTTAGTGTTAATCTTATGACAAAAATAGCGTTCATTATTCACGGAAAAGCTCGAAAAAAGCAATTCTTGATTGATGAAATTAAAAGAATCTTTGAAGCTCCATTTTTCCAAACGCAGATTCTTGAGACGCAGTTCGAGCAGCACGCCATCTTACTCGCTGAAAGTGCGGTTGCTGAAGGCTTTTCATATATCATTGCTTGTGGTGGTGATGGAACATTAAACGAAGTTTTGAATGGTATTTTGAAAACAAAGCGAGAAGACATCAAACTTGGAATAATACCAAAAGGCTCAGGCAATGATTTTGCCAAAACTATTTGCTCACCTGCATCTTTGAGTACTTTGAAGGCTTCTATTATTGAACAAAAAACTAAGCAAATTGATGTGGGTTTAGCCGAATTTGTATCAAAAGAAGGACAACCTACACTTCGTTATTTTATCAACATTGCCGATGTTGGTATCGGGGGAGTGATTGCTCAGCAACTTGCTGAGGCAATCAAAATCTTTGGTTCGGTTATTACTTATCAGTATTTTATTCTTAAAAACTTTCTTACTTACACGCCTCAACAAATTAAGGTCATTGGAGACGATTTTGAGTATTCGGGTAATATTATGAATTTTTGTGCTGCAAATGCCAAGTATTTTGGAAGTGGGTTAGGAATTGCCCCCACCGCTGATATTGCTGATGGAATGCTCAATGCGGTGGCCATTGGTGAAGTAAGTTTGCTTGATTATCTAAAAAACTTCCCCGACTTGAAAAAATGTAAACCTTTGAAACACCCTGCTATTAAATATTTTACTTCCAAGACGCTTTTTTTTGAATCAACTAATCAATTTATACCGATTGATATGGATGGTGAGTTTGTTGGTTTTTTACCAATGAAAATAACAGTTAAACCTCAAGCAATCAACTTCATTATTTAGATTTTATTTCCATGATTTCAGCACAAACGGTCAGAAAATTGGCACTGCAATTTGAGCAAGCCGAAGAGCTTCCGCATTTCGATAAAGCTTCTTTTCGTGTAAAAAAGAAAATCTTTGCAACCCTCAACGAAAAACAGCAGCGGGCGACGCTAAAACTTTCGGAAAATGACCAATCAATTTTCTCGCTCTATGGCGATAAAACTGGTGTTTTTCCTGTACCAAATAAGTGGGGAAAGCAAGGTTGGACACAATTTTTACTTGAAAAAGTCGATGAAGAATTTTTTAGCGATGCACTCACTGCCGCTTATTGTGAAGTTGCTCCCAAAGATTTATCCGATAAATACATGATAGAGTAAGATATAATATCTCATCAATTAATATTGTTTGTATCGTATTATTAGATTAATAACTCTCTATTCTCAAGTGTTTCTGTATTGATTTTATTGTTAATCAGTGTTCTTTGTGATGTAAAATGCTTTCATTTTTTTTTGAAAATACAAAAAATATAATTTTATTTGTATGTTAAAGTTCAAATAGACCCAAAAAGAAATGAAACTCCTTAGATTGCTGTTAATAGCAAGCATAGTTTTGCTGTACCCTATAACTACGTTTGCTCAGACAGATAGAACTGCCAAACAACTTAAAAGTAAATTATCAACAGTAACACAACTAAATACACAGCTTACTGAAGAAAACAAAAACCTACATAATTATCTCCGACAGCTCAATCAAACTATTTCGGACGTTCGTGACTCAATAAATATTCAGATGAATTTGAGTAGAAAGTTAGATTATGAAAGTAAAAAATGGCAGGAAGCAACGTTTAATGTCAATAAAAACCTTCAAGCAACTCAAAAAGATTTCATTACAGCTCAAGATGAAATTCGTAGACTTAAATACGAAAACGAAATTTTGAAAGACCCCAAAGTTGTAAGAATGTATGATGTTTCGGCAGCAAAAGTCAAAGATGCTTTAATCGGTCGGCTAAATGAAAGTAGCTTAGGTTTTCAGTTTGATGAAGAAAATGACAGCCTCAAAGTCATTAAACAATTCGATAATAGTACTGAAGCATGGTGGGCTTTTGATAAAACGATTGATATACTTTTAGAGTTAAATCTACGTATAGCTCCGCATCTCTATGACCCTAATCGCAGTGTAGTTTATGGTTCTATCAATCTTTTCGAAAAGGTTCGTTATAGCAACAAACAATATACTCCACAAGAAGATGCCGATAAAATCAGGCTTTATCAAGAAAAAACTATGCGTTTGCTTGAAGCCAATATCAGTAAAACTGCTATAAAGTAAGATTATGTGATAAAGATAGAAGATCCAATGATTAGAGTTCTTAATTATACGATTGTTTGGTAGATTTTGATGTGTTCGTCAGTAAATCTTTCCCAAGAAAACTTAGCTGCTTGTAAAAGAGCTTTTTTACTTAATTCATTTCTGAAATTTTCGTTTTGGTAAAAATTTAATATTGCTGATGAAATGGCGGTTTCATCGGTTGGCTCGACTAAAATTCCTGCATCGCCAACTACTTCTGGTATTGAACTTTTGGTAGATGAAATAACTGGCGTACCGCACTGCATAGCCTCAAGCGGAGGTAACCCAAAACCTTCGTAAAGCGATGGATAAACAAACCCAATAGCTGAGGAATATAGAGCAGCCAAGTCTTCATCAGCTACAAATCCAGTCGTGATGATTCGCTCTTTTAAGGCAGGATTTGACTTTATTTCGTCAAAAATACCATCAAATTGCCAGCCTTTTGTGCCAACCAGTACCAAGTTTAAATCATTAATATGCTCTTGCTGAATGAGCGTTAAAAAAGCCCTAATCGTGCGTTCGATGTTTTTGCGAGGCTCTAATGTAGAAACGGAAAGAAGGTGTTTACTTTCAGTCGGAATGTTGTATTTTTTTAAGATATTGGCTATTTTCTCCTGATTGTTCTCTTGATAAAATACTTCTTTTGAAGCGGCCAAATATATGACCGAAACTCTTTCTGGAGAAATCCCCGTTGCTTCGCACAAATCATTTTTTGTTGCTTCCGAAACGCAAATTGGTGTTGTATGTTCATCAATACTTTCCAGAATTTTATGCATCATCATTTTGTTCCATTCACCAAAATATTGTGGAAACAAATGCGGAATCAAATCATGAATCGTAATCGCCTTCTTTGGCTTTGAAAATCCTTTCAGTTCTTGCGGAATCGGTAGAAAAGGCGAATGATAAATATCGTAAGCTGAAAGCGTGTGCTGATTAAACGAAAAATTAGGTTTCAAATACCCACGAGTACGCACAAATGCCTCTCTGACAGCCTTTTGAGATAGGGATTTAAACGGAAAAATTGATATAATCGAACTCTCGAATTTTGCCCTAAATTTATCCGATTGTTTATTAACCAAATTGAATCTCGATTCGGGAAAGTATTTTTTTAGATAACTTATCATTTCGGGCAAATTTTCAGTATTTGCCAACGAAAGTTCAATTTTATTGCTTGTGTGTAAGCCCCTGAAAAGTTCTTCGGCAACTCTGAAAATTCCGGTGCGAGATTGCTCATGGAAATAACCTAAGCCCAAAACCGATGTATCTAAAATGACTTTATTCATGTAAAAAAGTATTTATTTTGTTCAAAACCAATGTTTTTACTGCATCGGTTTCAACATTTTCTTGATAAACTACCTCTACATTATCTCTCTCAAATGGCAATCCAACGCTTGGTTTGTGGTTGTGAATGAGGTAAACAGGAAAATTGGCCAAAGGAAAAAATGGGTAGCCAGTTCCTTTAAAAATTGTGATTGTTTTGCCAAAAATACAGCAAAAATGCTCAGGAAAAGAGTCAAGTGTGAGAGCGAATTTAGCATTGTTAGCTAAAACACCAATTTCTTGAATACTGATTTTAGTCGATGTATCAATCACTTGATTTTTGAAGGTATCCGCAACTAAATCTAAAATCTGTTTCGACATGGTGGTTTGTCCGCACAGCAAAACTTTTAGTTGATGTTTTTCTAAAATCTGCTCAATTAATTTCGCCCAGAATGTTACCGAAAGTTGCTTATGTTCGCCGCCAGATTCGGGGAAAAGCATGAAGAAAGGCTCATTTGTTAAACCTATTTTTTCTTGTAGTTTTTCAAAATTTACGCTTTCAGGTACTGGAAAATAAGGCTCAATATCAGCGAAAGTTCCTTTTACTCCGATTTCACGCAAAAGCATGAAATACATGTCAAAATGATGAAATTCGTGCGTTGGTACATCAAATTCTTTGTCTAAAAGCCCACCTAAGGCACGTCTCGAAAAACCATAAGCTTTTTTTACGGAGATAAAAGGCAACACAAAATGGGCAACGGCATCGCTATAACGAATGTCAATGTAATAATCATATTCTGTCTGGCGTAAAACAGATAATGCTTGGTGAAAAGTCTGATAAAAATCTTTAAATTTCTCCCAGCGTGAAATTTTACGTCGGTTTGTCTGAAAATGATTGATATAAATGGTCTGATTTACGTACGGATTATGCAGATTCACAGGCTCGCACCATTGAGCCGTTAGTAAATCAATCTTGGCGTTTGGGTAGGTTTTCTTAATGAGCGGAAACATATACGTCACTGTAAGGGCATCGCCCAAATGCCCCAACGAAGCCACCAAGATTCGAGGTGCGTCATGATTGATAGGTGCTAATTTCCGCTTTTTGTAGAAAAGATTTGCATAAATATCCACAAAAAAGTCCATGATTTTAAAAGGAATGGTTTCTCGTGGTGTTCCGCAGTATTTTCTCATAATTTTTTAGTCTACTGTCAATAGTCCACAAGACCACAGACAGGTATTTATGTGTAATTGATTGATAATGAGAATCTTATTTCTATTGTCTATTGACTGTCGTTTGTGGACTATTCAAATTTATACCCCAATTTTTTTATCTCTTTTTTCCAAAAATCAGTTTCGTAAATATCCCATGCATGGCAGCCGAATGGCAAGCCACCATTGAGGCGAAATGCTTTTTCGGGCATGTGTTCAACGCCAAATTTTAGTGCTGTACGCCAATCAGGAATCTTTAGTTGAGGTATGTAGCGGTTTAGCTCAATTCCCCAAAACATATCTTCATTATAGGCTGGATGAGTTTTAACTTTCTCGAGATATTCCTCAATTTTTTGCTGATTTTTTGGAATCATACTGAGCAACTTCTTGGTTTTTCTTAGTGAAAATCCACCATTACCTACGGCACGTTTCATGATTATTTCTTTCGGGCCATATTTGCCGTGAAGCTCTTCTTTGAGGTCGAACCATAGAGCAGTTTTCTTCTTTACGTTCCAAATAAATTCTTTGATTTTTGAATCAAAATCTATCTCAATTCGCCACGGAGCTCCAATATAATCATAGCCTTGTTTGCACCAATATTCGAGTTCATCACGAAAAACAAATGCATCTAATTGATAGATTAGCATGTATTCATACTTCAAAAAACGACCATAAAACGCTTCCGAAAGCATGAGTCTATTGTAAGAAAGCGTACTTTTGAAATACGAATCTTCAAAATCTTCAAATTGTATTTGTGAATATTTTTGTTGTAAATAGCTGATATTCAAATGCTTGGGCTTTATCACGATAATTGGATAATGTCCAAGCACACGTATTCCTTGTGCAAGCGAAATCTCTTCTGTCTTGCTCAGTTTTTCTTGATAAATCGGAATAATTACGCAAACACTCACTTTTTTGGGCTTTTAGCTATTAGCCTTTAGCTATTAGCGTTTCTACACTATTTTTTTTAAGCTAAAAGCTAAAAGCTAAAAGCTAATCACTAAAATTAAATTATAGTACCGCCATCAATGGCAAAAATACCACCAGTTGTATAGCCAGAAGCAGCTGAAGCCAAATAGAGTGCCATCGGTGAAATTTCCTCTACGCTTCCCATACGAGCAATTGGAAGGTTTTTGGTAAAATGAGCCAAAGTTTTTTCGTTGTCCCAAAGAGCTTGGCTGAATTTTGTTTTTATCAGGCCTGGAGCAATCGCATTTACTCGGATGCCATCTTCGCCCCATTCCTTTGCCAAAACTTTGGTTAGCATATTCAACGAAGCCTTGCTTACGCTATACATGCCCAAACCTGGGTCGGGTGTATGCCCAGCAATACTACTGATATTGATTACGCTACCACCGCCACGAGATTTCATAATGGGATGCACCATTTTGGCCAGCTCAAAAGGAGCTTTCACATTCACTTGCATGATTTTATCAAAAGCACTTTCCGAACATTCAAGCGATGGCCCATAAACTGGATTGGTAGCAGCATTATTAACCAAAATATCAATTCCGCCGTAGATTTCTACGCTTTTATCTACCAAATTTCGGAGTTGAGCCATATCGCCTGTGTTAGCTGCAATGCCTACACATTCGCCACCTTCGGCTTTTATTTCGGCAGCTAATTCGTCTAAATCAGCTTGTTTTCTACTGCTTATGACAACTTTTGCTCCATGAGAAGCATATATACGGGCAATGGCTTCGCCAATCCCTTTACTCGCACCCGTAATTACGGCTACTTTATCTGTTAAATCGAATACGTTTTTCATAAACCCAACTATCGAAGGTGTTCATTTTAGTTTTTATCAATTTTTTACTCCCCCATCGGGGGCTGGGGGGCTTTTACTGCAAAATCAACCCACCATCTAAAATCATGCTCTGTCCAGTCATAAACGATGACTCTTCAGCGGCCAGATACAAAATGGCACTTGCAATTTCTTCGGGTTTTCCAAAGCGTTTCATCGGAGTTGCGTGTTGAAGTGCTTCCAAATACGCATCGTCTGTGTCTGCCCCTTCGAGCATTGGGGTTTGTGTGAATCCAGGGCAAACTGCGTTAATTCTGATGCCGTGCTTGGCATATTCTATTCCCGCAGTTTTGGTCATTCCTATAACGGCGTGTTTACTTGCTGAATATGCAATGTGTCCGACCATGCCTAAATGCCCAGCTACTGATGCAATATTAACAATGTTTCCGCTACGTTGAGCTATGAAATGCTGCAAAGCTACTTTCATGCAGTTCCAAAGGCCTTTAACGTTTACGTTAATTACTTTATCGAAATCTTCTTCGGGATATTTATCAGTACGGATGCGAGGCCCCAAAATTCCAGCCGAATTGACCAAAATATCAAAGCGACCCAAACGGCTAATTGTTTGCTCAACCATGCGTTGCACATCATCAAGGTCGGTTACATTTACTCTGATGAATGTTGCTTCTCCGCCAGCTGCTTCTATTTCTTCTACGAGGTCATCGCCCATTTTTTCTGATAAATCGGCAATCATTACTTTTGCACCTTCTTTGGCAAATAGTATTGCTGCTGCTTTGCCAATACCAGAGTTTCCGCCAGTAATGATTACAACTTTGTCTTTAAATCTCATAGGTTGAATGCTAATGAATAATTGTTAATGTATAATTGATAATGGAAAGCTGCCCGATTGATAATTTTCCATTATCAACGGGCGGCGTTCCGCTTCTCCATTATTTATCTACTTTTTCTCACAGAAATAAACAATTTCTTCGCTTGGCAAAGAGTAACGCTTCACCAGTTCTTTCGACATCTTCATCACGAAATCATCTTCTGTTACTGTGAAACCAGCTTTTTCAAGTTCACGACCATAATCACGGCCAAAAAGACGAAGGTGGTCGTTTTGCCAGAAAACTCGTTCACGTTCACGTGGGTCGGTGATGGTTGGGTCTTCAAAAGTGTGTGCTTTTGTCCAATCTTGTGGCGATTGGATAATTGCCCAGCCATTTGGTTTCAAAACCCTATAAAGTTCCGACATAGCTTTGTGATAATCATCAACATGTTCCATTACGTGATTACAGATAGCCACATCAAAAGTATTTGCCTCAAACGGGATTTGGTGAATATCCATCTTCACTTTTGCTAACGGAGACTCAATATCGGCTGTGATGTATTCCAAATTTTTCATTTCCTCGAAACGATCAATGAAACAATATTCGGGTGCGACGTGTAGTACTTTTAAGTGCTTTGCAGTAAAGAAATTTGTGCGTTCTTTCATATATAAAGCCATCAAACGGTGGCGTTCGAGAGCCAAACAATTTGGGCAAAGAGCATTCGGACGAGATACTAAACGTCCATACGGCATAAATTTTGTAAGTTTAGCATCACAAACCGGGCATTCAACATTATTTCCTTTCAAGAAAAATGTATAAATTTTGAGCGGAATGTGACTAAATAACTGAAGGTATTTTCGAGGTATAAATCGGAGTAAAAAACTAATAATTTTGCCCATGAGTAATAGAATTCTGAGTTCTTAGTTATGAGTTCTGAGTTTTTATCAAACAACAATCGTTTTTGAAAGTAAGTCAAGTTGTTTATTATCAGGTTGTTATAGATAAAAACAAGCAGATAACAGATAACGTATAATTGATAATTGTTCTGTTTTTTTCTCAAAATTAGTTATTTTTGTTCTTAGATTTTACACCAATACTAATAAAGATTCAAGAAGATGGAAGTTAAAAAGCAAAAACCACCTGGAAAAAAAATGTTGAAACGAATGAGTCTTTACACCAAATGGCTTTTAAGTGCAATTGGCGGGTTAATTTTAATTGGCTTTGGTCTGAGTATTTTTAGCGAGGCCGCCAACTTGAAGCATACCAATGCCCCGTTTTTGCGTTGGTTTTTGTTGGGAAGTTATAGCCTAATTATGATTAATGGTGGTTTATGTGTCTTTGGGCAAGCTATCATTTTTAAAGTAAGAATGGAGAATAAAAAGCTTATCAAAAAAGCCCTCAAACAAAGAGAAAAAAATGTAAGAAAAAAGCTGACTATCACTAAGTTAGATACACCTAAAGGTGAGTAAACTTGTAAATTTATATAGTTATTTATTACCGGTTTTCTTTAGACTTTCACGACTAAAATAAGATTTGGTCGTGATTTTTTTTAATTCCCCCTCTTACTTTAGAACTTAATAAAGTTTTTATAGGCTTATTTTAAGTATAAATACTTAAAATATATTGATTTAAATAATTGACTATCAGTAATTTGTGAAAATATAATTAATATACGTAATTTTGCACAACCAATATGATGAAAGTCGTTTTATACTCAATTTTGTTAAAAACCTATAGATGAAAAAAAATGATAATGGTATTAAAATGCCATTAGCAACTCAAAGAATTAGAAAAATTTTAATAGCTGTTGATTTAGAAAAAAACTCAGAAAATCTAATAATGTATTCAATAGTTGTCACAAAGCGTATTCTTTGCGAATATACTTTGTTGCACTATCATAGAGAAAAAGTATTAGACTCTGCGAATGTCGAAAAAGTGAATTTACTTTTACAGAAAGTAAAAAATGTTCATAATGTCGATGTAAAAAGTGTTTTTGGACAAGAAATAGCTACTGAACAAATTTCAGCTAAAATAACTGAATTGCATAGCATTGAGCATTTCGATACAATCGTAATCGGAACTTCAAATACCCCAAACTCGTGGAAAATGGGCAGTGTTTCCACGCAAATTTTACGAGAAGTACCTGCTAATATCTTGGTTGTACCTCCTTATATTTCTTTAGCTTTTCCGCAAAATATAAGTATTTTGGCCGATACTCAGCAAAAAGCAGATATTGAAAAACTAACAGCCTTTAATCGATACATCTCTCAGTTTAGTGTATTTATTAATTTTGTTTTTTTTGTTGATTCTAAAGAAGATTTAGAAGAGAAACAAAAAGCAATGCGACAATATCAAACTTTTTTTGAAGCAAACTTTACTTTCAACTTTATATTACAGGATGTCAGGAATTTACCGAATTTTCTGACAAAAATTGAAGAAACATTGTGTGAATCGGCTGTAATTGCGTGGAATGAGGATTTTATGAATGTTGAGCAAAACAGTACAAATTTTCCATGTAGTCCCAAAATATCTATTTTTTATTCTAAAAGTAGCGAACCTGCTGAAAACGCTTTTCGGCTCGAAACACCACTTCGATAAACAAAAAAAAAGAGATACTCATCGAGTATCTCTTTTTTTTTGTTCGATAATCGAACTACAAAAATTATTTTGTAAATTCTGCTTTCAATGCCTCAATATCAACACGTTTAATATCTAATTTCAAAGATAAACGTTTGATAGTTGCAATTCTATTTTTAGCTACTGCTTGGTTTCTTTTTGCTTTACGCTTCAACTGTGTTACTGCCATTGTATTATGTATTTTAGACCCTAAAACCCATTTACTAATGGAGAATCAGAGCATAGTAAAAAATTTTTGGAATATCTAAAGTCCCTTTTTGAGGGGCTTGGGGCAAAATTAGGGTGCAAAGCTACGAAAATCAATTAACATTTAATAATTAACAATGACTTTTTTAAGCTAATTTTGTGGCAAAGAAAAATAAATGTCTAAAAAACACCGTCTGTACCGCAAGTCTGACGGTATTTCTGAGAAAAATATTCTTAGAAAATACTAAAAAACAACATGAGTAAACCAAGTTTAGCAAGAGGAACAAGAGATTTTGGACCGTCGGTGATGGTCAAGCGAAATTATATTTTTGATACAATTAAGCGTACTTTTCAGAAATTCGGTTTCCAACCAATTGAAACGCCAACCATCGAAAATCTTTCGGTTTTGATGGGAAAATACGGCGATGAAGGCGACCAACTCTTATTCAAAATCTTAAATTCGGGCGATTTTTCAAAAGACCTGACTCAAAAAGATTTAGAAGAAGGTTTCAAGAAACTAACGCACAAAGTCTCAGAAAAAGGTTTACGTTATGACCTTACTGTTCCGTTTGCACGTTTTGTGGTCATGAACCGCAACGACTTGGTGATGCCATTCAAGCGTTATCAGATTCAGCCAGTTTGGCGTGCCGACCGCCCTCAAAAAGGCCGTTATCGTGAGTTTTATCAATGCGATGCCGACGTGGTGGGTACTGATTCATTGATTTGTGAAGCCGAAATTGTGTTGATGTTGCAGGAAATTTTGCAAAACTTGGGCATCAAAGACTTTACGATTAAAATCAATAACCGAAAAATCTTATCGGGTATTGCGGAAGTAATCGGTGTGAAAGGCAGTGAAGTCCCGCTAACGGTTGCGATTGATAAATTAGATAAAATTGGAAAAGAAAAAGTAGAAGACGAACTCCGTGAACGTGGTTTTTCAGAAGAATCTATTGAGAAATTGCAACCGATTTTTGAAATACAAGGAGCTGATAGCCAAGTGTTTGATAAATTAAAGGCTTGGTTGAAAGATTCTGAAACAGGTTTGAATGGTATCGAAGAATTAGAGAAAGTTTGGTCATTGGTGCAAAGTTTTGGATTAGAAAATGCCAATACACAACTTGATATTACGCTCGCCCGTGGACTCAGCTATTATACAGGAGCTATTTTTGAAGTAAAAGCCAACGGCGTACAGATTGGAAGTATTTCGGGTGGTGGTCGTTATGATAATCTAACAGGCACTTTCGGAATGCCTGGACTTTCAGGAGTTGGTATTTCATTAGGCGTTGACCGTATTTTTGATGTAATGGAAGAATTAAGTTTATTCCCAGATAATCAAGGTGTTACGACTAAAGTTTTATTAACTAATTTTGATGCAGAAGCCGAAAAGTATTCTTTGCCAATCCTAAAAAAATTGCGTGATGCTGGCATCAATGCTGAAATTTATCCAGAATCGGCAAAAATCAAAAAGCAGTTTGATTACGCCAATCGTAAGAATATTCCATACGTAATCGTTGTGGGTTCTGACGAAATGCAATCGGGCGAACTAACATTTAAAAATATGGTTTTGGGCGAGCAGGAAAAACTGTCTATTGAACAAATAATTAGTCGATTGGTATAGTTTCTGGAAATAACTATATTTGATAAAAATATTGAATGATGGTAGCACTAACCGAAAAAGAACTTTCCAAGAGTGATTCAATGGACTGGCGAGAAATTGAAAGCCAATTGGCTGACATCGGTGTGCCATTTCTTCCTCTCTCTTGGGAAGATGAATTTTTAATGGCAGAAAACCTCCAAAATTACTTTGCGGAGGTGATTGCGGGCTATTCCTTACTCGAACTCCAAGAGGAAGAAAATCAGGAAATAGATGAAGCAAAGTTAATCGTTTGGGAAAATGCCAGTATAGAATTGATACGTGAACGAAGTAAGTATTTTAAATATTCACTAAAAGAAAGGCAAGCACTATTAATTAGGTTAATGAAAGAAGCTAAAGTAATTGAAAAGTTAAGGAGGTAATGCAATATAATATCGAATTATCAAGCGAATTTAGTGAAAGAGTTTTTGAAAAAATTAAAAAGAAATATCTTTTTGAAAAAGAACCGTCAATAAATCCAATAGGTATAATTTTAGGTGGACAACCTGGCTCTGGAAAATCTTTCTTGGTAAACGAAGTGAAAAAAGAATTTCAAAAAGACTTTATTTTTATCAGTACCGATGACCTCCGACTTTATCATCCTGCTTATGCAGCTCTCCAGCAAAACCCCGAAACACTTCAAAATGCTGCTAATCTCGTAAATCCGTACGCTTATGCTTGGACAGAACGCTTAATAAAACACTGTATCGAAAACAAATTCAATCTCATCATTGATAGTACACTGGGTGGAAATATCAATGCGGTTTATCAAACTGTTGATATGCTGCGAGAAAATGATTTTTCTTTCCACCTAAGGCTGATGGCTGTGCCTGCACTCATCAGTAAATTGAGCATTTTTTTGCGTTATGAATTTCAATTGAAAGAAAAAGGTTTTGCCCGATGGACACGCATGGAAGACCACGATAATAGATTTGAGAAAATTCCGAGTGTTATCGAGCAAATTTTCACAACTAAACCGCCCGATACTGCCCGATTTTATCAACGAGTGCTGGCAGCAAGTATAACAATCTCTCTAAAGTCTTCGCAAGTTTTTTTCTTAGATAACAATGCCTTTCCTACCTTTGCATTTTTGCAAGACTTCCATTCGATTAGAAATCAATTTAATAGAACAGAAACAGGCTTCATTATTGATTCTATCAGAAATATCGAAGCGTTTATTTTGCAAAGAAGAGGTACTTTAGATGAATTTAGAACAATGATTCTTCAAGAGTCTAACAACATTTCGGGTAGATTGAAAAGAATGATTTTGAAAACTATTACAAATATTTGATTACAAAATGTTAAAAAACAGAAAATTCATTGCCTACGCATTAGTAGTTGTCACCACCGTTGCGGCCACTTTATCCTTTTATTTTTGGCAAGTTGCCAATAGTGCCAATCTCAATGTCGAGGGCAAAAAAGACTTTGTTTTGTATATTCCAACTGGTGGAACTTACAAAAATGTGGTCGATTCATTGCATAAACATAAGGTAATTCATGACGAAATTTCTTTCCAATTTCTCTCAAAATTCATGGATTACCCCGAAAAAGTAAGAGCAGGACGCTACATCATCAAACCAAATTCGGGCAACCGTGAAGTAATCGGGAAATTACGCCGAGGCGAGCAAGATGAAGTTCGTTTGACTTTCAATAATGTACGCTTAAAATCAGATTTGATTAAGAAAATGGGCGGTCGTTTTGAGTTTAAAACTGAAGAATTGGTCGATTTACTTCGTAATCCAGAAGCTTGTCAGAAGTACGGTTTCGATACAACCACCATTATGTGTATGTTTTTGCCGAATACGTATTTTATCAGATGGACGACCACACCCGAGAAATTTATGGCAAGAATGCACGACGAATACAATAAATATTGGACTGACGAACGCCTTTCGCAAGCAAAATCTATCAATATGACACCTATTCAGGTGGCGGTTTTGGCTTCAATCGTGCAATCTGAAACTAATAAAGTTGACGAAATGCCACGTGTAGCGGGAGCATATATCAACCGTTTGGCGGCAAATATGCCTTTGCAAGCTGACCCAACCGTTAAGTTTGCCGTTGGTGATTTTTCTTTACGTCGTATTCTCTACAAGCATTTAGCCGTAAATTCACCTTACAATACTTATAAAAATACAGGTTTGCCTCCTGGCCCAATTGCATTACCTGAGCCAGTAGCCTTGAATGCGGTTTTGAATTACGAACGCCATAAATATGTATATTTCTGTGCAAAAGAAGATTTCTCGGGCTATCATAATTTTGCCGAAACCTTCGAAGAACATACAAATAATGCTCGTATTTTCCAAGAAGCACTTGATAAAGCGAATATTAAATAATCTTTCAGCAGGCAGTTTTCAGTAAACAATTTTCAAAACAATAATTTCTTACCAAAAAAGCGAAGTAAATATCAGATTACTTCGCTTTTTTGTATGTTTGTATCCAACAAACTAAAACCTACCTTATGAAAAATATTTTCAAAAAACTCTTTCTAATTCCCTTCTCATTTGCCACGTTTCAACTCTTCGCACAGAAAAAAACGGCCGACCTCATTGTGCATAATGCGGTGGTTTACACCGTCGATAATCAATTTGCAAAAGCTGAAGCATTTGCCATAAAAGGCGGTAAATTTCTCGAAACAGGCACTTCTAAAAATATTTTGGCCAAATACACTGCCAAACAGAAAATTGATGCCAAAGGCAAACCTGTTTTCCCTGGTTTGTATGACCCCCACAGTCACTTTTTAGGGCTTGGACAAATGCTTAGTCAGTGCGATTTGGTTGATACAAAATCTTACACCGAAATCATCGAACGTTTACAGAAATTTGAAGCCCAGCACAAGGGTGATAGATGGCTGATTGGCCGTGGCTGGGACCAAAACGATTGGGATGTAAAAGTTTTTCCGACCAAAGAATTACTCGATAAAGCTTTCCCGAATAAACCTGTTTTCTTGACTCGTATTGATGGTCATGCGGCGGTTGTTAATTCAAAAGCGATTGAATTGGCAAAAATTTCGCCCGCAAGTAAGGTAAATGGTGGCGATGTGGAAGTAATGGATGGACAATTGACAGGAATTTTGGTCGATAACGCCATGGGTTTGGTGCGTAGAGTTATCCCGCAAGCTACCGAAGAAGATAAACGAAAAATGCTTTTAGCGGCTCAGAAAGAGTGTTTTAAATTGGGACTTACTACGGTTTCAGATGCGGGTCTTAATCAAGACGATATTGATTTGATTGATAAAATGAACAAAGAGGGTTCGTTGAAAATCCGTAATTATGTGATGGTTTCGCTCGGAATTAGAAACCTTGATTATTTCATCAAAAAAGGCGTTTACAAAACCGACCGCCTCAATGTGCGTTCGTTTAAATTATACGCCGATGGTGCTTTGGGTTCACGAGGTGCGTGTTTGCTCAAACCATACAGCGATGAACCTTCAAAAACTGGCTTTTTATTGTTGAGTGCTGCCGAATTAGAACGCAGCCTTACACAAATCTATAATTCGGGTTTTCAGGCAAATACTCATTGCATTGGCGATTCGGCCAATCGTTTGATTTTGGATATTTATGGTAAATTATTGAAAACCAAAAACGACCGCCGTTGGAGAATCGAACATGCACAAGTAGTTGATAAACAGGATGTTCCGAAGTTTGGCAAATACTCAATCATTCCTTCAATTCAGGCTACGCACGCTACATCTGATATGTATTGGGCCGACGAGCGATTAGGCGATGTACGTGTCAAAACAGCTTATGCTTTTCAAGATTTATTGAAACAAAATGGCTTTTTGGCTAACGGAAGCGATTTCCCTGTTGAATTTGTGAATCCTCTGTATGGTTTTCATTCGGCAGTTGCTCGCCAAGATGCCAAGAATTTCCCCGAAGGAGGTTTTCAGATGGAAAATGCACTTACTCGTGAGCAGGCCCTAAAAGCCATGACGATTTGGAGTGCCTACGCCAACTTTGAAGAAAAAGAACGTGGTAGTATTGAAGCAGGAAAAATGGCAGATTTTGTGATTTTGGAAGATGATTTGATGCTCGCTCCAAAAGAAAAGCTTAGAAATGTAAAGGTTCTGAATACATTTGTTGGTGGAGAAAAGGTACATTAATAATCGAAATTACCCGTGGCACGAATTTTTAGTCAATATAATTAACGTATTGAGATACTTTCAGGCCACGGGAATTTTTGAGTATTTAGTATTTTACTACGCCATTCAACCGAATAATTGTAAAATTCTAAAAACTACGCAATGAAACCAGCAAACACCACACGTAAGATTCTCCTCCGAGTCCTCTACGGCTTTATATTTTTCAGTATCGTAGTGACTTTGATAGGTATTTGGGGTTTAAAACCTTTGTTATCAAGCCGAATCAAAGAAGCAATTCTGACTTCTACCAATGGTTTGTATCAGATAGATTTCAAAGATATTCAGTACAGCCCAATGACAGGTAATGCTGAAATCAGAGCCGTGACTTGGACGGCTGATTCAATGTTGTTTGATAAATTAAGAAATCAAAAAAAACTTCCTAACAATGTTTTTAAGTGTAAAGTTGAAGAAATAAAGTTGACTGGATTGAAACCGTGGACGATTATTTTTTCAAAAAAGTTAAATATCAATACAATTCTGGTTAAAAATCCACTCATTGAAATTCTTCACGAAAAACACACTTACAATAATTCTAATAAAGCAAAAACTCCTTATCAGACAATCTCAAAATTTGTTGAATCGTTTTCGGTTGATAAAATAAATCTCGAAAACATTGGTCTGACTTATACCAACTTGTCAAAGTCGAAACGAACAAAAAGTAGTAGAATCGCCAGCCTCGATTTAGAAATTTCAAATTTGCTGATAGATTCGCTTTCGCACAAAGACACCGCACGTTTTTATTACACCAAAGAATGTATCATTAAATTAAAAAAACTTGAACTTCCCTCTGCCGACTCGCTTAATACATTTAGGCTTAATATGTTGGTCTTTTCGAGCGAAAATCGTACTTTAACTATTGAAAAACTGGCTTTTCAACCTCATTATAAGCCTTTTGAATACGGCAATCAGTCGAACGGTGATGACAGAGTAGAAGTTTTATGCGAAGCCATCAAAATCTCAGAAGTTGATATCGAAAAGCTGCTTGAGGAAAAGAAAATTTATGCCAAAGAGTTAAGCATTGATAAGGGACTTCTCAACGTTTTCTCTGACGAACGCCCGTTTGTTCGTCCACCAAGGATCAATTACCGACTTTACCCGCATCAAGCTTTTGTTCAACTTCATCTGAAATTTAATATTCAACAAATTAAACTTCGACAGGTAAATGTCACGTTTTCGCAGTATAATCCAGAAACTCGCCTAATTGGATTTTTATATTTCAATAGCATAAATGGAAAAATTAAAAACGTAACAAACGATACGATACCTCTACAACAAAATCCTTTTTGTGAAGCCAATTTATCAACAAGGTTTATGAAAAAAAATCCTGTAAATTTGACTTTCAACTTTAATCTAAAAGACCCTAAGGGGGCTTTCAGGTGTAGAGGAGAGGTTTCGCCAATGCCATTATCTGACATTAATCAAGTGACTAAGGCTTTGGCCAAGGCAAAAGTTGATTCTGGTATTCTTGATAGTTTTTCGTTTAATTTACAAGGCGATAAATATGGTTTGCGTGGGCCAGTCACGTTTTTGTATCATGACCTAAAAGTAAGTTTAATGAAAGAGCAAGAAAATACAAAAGTGATGAAAATTAAGCGACTTTTGTCATTTTTTGCCAATAAAAGCGTATTGAAAAGAAGCAATCCAATAAGAAATAAACCAGCAAAAACAGTGACTGTCAATTACCAACGCAATCCCAAAAAAGGCTTTTTTACCACAGTTTGGCTTGCTTTAGTCGAAGGTATCAGAGGAACAGTGATGTGATTTTTATATTTTAATCGAAATTTTATGATAAACGTACTTTTTGTTTGCCTCGGTAATATTTGTCGCTCTCCAATAGCTGAAGCAACTTTCCGTGAGTTAGTGCAACAGCGTGGACTCGAAGACCAAATCTCTTGCGATTCGGCTGGTACAGCGGGCTATCACATTGGGCAATTACCTGACCAGCGTACCATGAAAAATGCCGAAAAACATGGCTTAAAACTCACCCATCGTGGGCGTAAACTTTCAGCAGCAGATTTAGATTCTTTTGACCATATTGTAGTTATGGACGAAGCAAATTTCAAAGATGTGAATGATTTGTACTATAAAACCAAGCACAAAACTCCTTCGGCCGATAAACTTTTCTTACTCCGTGACCATGACCCCGAAACCCGTGGCATCAAAGAAGTGCCAGACCCATATTATGAGTCAGAGCCATTCTTCGAAGATGTTTACCAAATCGTATGGAGAAGTAACGAAACTTTGCTTGATTATCTGATTGAAAAACATCAAATCGTAAAAACAGAGGAGTAATGAACCTTCACCAAGAAATTCTCAAAGAACATTCCAAGGCTACCGTCAATAAAATTATTGACTACATTGGCACTGACGAAGAGCTTTTTGCTGAATTAATGCAAGTTTTTCTGAAAGGAGATTACATCACAACCCAGCGTTCGTCATGGATAGTGAGCGAGTGTGCCGAACTTTATCCATTTTTGATAAAGCCTTATTTCAGAAATTTAATTGATAAACTGCACGAACCCAATATTCACGATGCAGTCAGACGAAATATTGTCAGAATCTGGCAATTTGTAGAAATCCCCGAAGAATTTATGGGTGAGGTTTATGATATTTGTTTTTGTTATCTAACTGGTAATGAAGCAATTGCGGTCGTAGCTTTTTCTATGACCGTCTGCCTCAATATTACAAAGTATTTCCCCGAACTCAAAACAGAACTACGAGTTACAATCGAAGATTTACTACTGAAACATCAAAATGGTTCGGCAGGAATAAATAGCAGAGGAAAGAAAGTTTTAGCCGAATTGAAAAAAAAATGAGTAAATTTGGGGAATTAATTAACCAAAGAATTCATTGAAATTCGTATGCTTCATAAGCCTCATCATACGAATCTTTCTAATAAAATTCCTCTTTGGGGCAAGGGGTTTAACGTATGAACAAAAAAGTAGCATTAATTATCCTTGATGGATGGGGAATTCCTAAAAAAGGAGAAGAGTGGCGTTCGGCAATCGAGGCCGCCAATGTACCATATTTCAGAAAGCTTATGAGCGAATACCCAAATAGTACGCTTGAAGCTTGCGGTCGTGCCGTAGGTTTGCCAAACGGACAAATGGGTAACTCAGAAGTTGGCCACATGAATCTGGGGGCTGGCCGAGTAGTTTATCAAGAATTAGAAAAAATCAATATTGCAGTTGAAGAAGGATATTTGGCCAAAGAACAAGTTTTGGTCGATGCTTTTGAATATGCCAAAACCAATGGCAAGAAAGTACACTTCATAGGTTTAGTGTCAGATGGTGGCGTTCACTCGCACATCGACCACGTAAAAGGACTCGCCAAAGCCGCTGGTGATTATGGTTTGACCGATGTTTTCGTTCATGCGTTTACTGATGGCCGTGACTGTGACCCAAAAAGTGGAAAAGGTTTCTTGACTGAGCTTCAAGCAACGCTTGAGCAAACAGGTGGAAAATTGGCTTCGGTAACGGGTCGTTACTACGCAATGGACCGAGATAAGCGTTGGGAGCGTGTAAAAATGACATACGACGCAATGGTAAACGGAATTGCAGCAGTTGATGAAAACGTAGAAGGCTTAGAGGTGAAAATTCAGATTGAAGAATTGCCACAAGTTATTCAAGATTTCTATGACGAAGGCATTACCGATGAGTTTTTGAAGCCAATCGTAATCGTTGAAGACGAAAAGCCAGTTGCCGTAATCGAAGAGGGTGACGTTGTGATGTGCTTCAATTTCCGTACTGACCGTGGGCGTGAAATTACAGAGGCTTTGACTCAAAAAGACTTCCCAGATTTTGGCATGAAAGCCCTTGATTTGTACTATATAACCATGACAATGTATGACGAAACATACAAAAATGTGAAGGTTATTTACGAAAAAGACAACCTAAATAATACTTTGGGTGAAGTTTTGGAGCGAGCGAAGAAAAAACAAATTCGTATTGCTGAAACAGAAAAGTATCCGCACGTAACATTTTTCTTCTCAGGTGGACACGAACAACCATTCGAGGGCGAAAGTCGCTTAATGTGTCCATCGCCAAAAGATGTGGCTACTTATGATTTAAAGCCACAAATGGCCGCTTTTGATATTGATAACGCCATTTTACCCGAACTTGAAAAAGGCGAAGTAGATTTTATCTGCTTAAACTTTGCCAACCCTGATATGGTTGGTCACACAGGTGTTTTCTCAGCAGTAGTTGAGGCCGTTGAAGCAGTTGATAAATGCTTAGAGCAAGTGGTAGAAACTGGTTTGGAAAATGGTTATACATTTATTGTAATTGCCGACCACGGTAATGCTGATTATATGATTAACGATGACAAAACGCCAAATACGCAACACTCGCTTAACCTTGTACCGTGTATCATCGTTGATAAAACTGACACTTTTGAGGTAAAAGATGGTAAATTGGGTGATATTGCCCCTACAATTTTAACATTGATGGGTGTAGAAATTCCAAAAGAAATGACTGGAAATGTTTTGATTTAAAATTACCCAAAACGGAAGCCTTCGCTCAAAGCGAAGGCTTCCGTAAACACCAAATAACAAAAATCCCCCAAGAGCAAACTCAAGGGGGATTTTTATTATATTCTGTTGACCGTCGTCAGTTGACTGTGGTCTTAAAATTATGCGTAAACGGTTTCAGCAACTTTGTTGAATTCTTCAACATTAACGGCTGTTTTCTCAACTGCGATGTTTGCTTTCAAGAACTCACGTACTTTTTTGCCAAATGCACGGTCAGTATAACGACGAACTGCATTATCTTTGTTTTCTTTCAAAGTTTTACGAGCCATTTGGTCAATCATTTCGTCCAAACCTTCGTAAGCATATCCACCGAAATAGTTTCTCATTTCAGCTTTTACTTCTTCAACGATGTCAGTATATTCTAATTTAATATCGCTATTTGAAGCAACTTCATTACGAATCAAATCCATGCGTAAACCTTTAGCGAAAGCATCGTAATCTTTCTCGATGTCTTCTACAGTAAATTTACCTTCGTTGATATTGAACAACCATTTTTTCAAAAACTCATCTGGAAGTTCGATAGAAATATTATCTAAAAGTGTTTTTTCTACCTCGAAGTCTAATAAATGTTCGCTTTCACGGCTGTAATTTTCTCCGATGATTTTTGAAATTTCAGCTCTGAACTCTTCTTCGTTGCTTACTTTTCCTTGTCCAAGAGCTTGGTCGAATAATTCTTGGTTAAGTTCTGCTGTACCAACACGAGTAATTTTCTCAACTGTCAATTCAAATTCACCGCTCAAAGCTGCCGCTTCTTCTTCTGTTTTACCAGTTGCAAAGCCTAAATCTTTTGTGTTTGAGAAAATTGATTGAATATCAAATTTTACGCTGCTTCCTTTTTCTAAACCTTTGAAAATGTGAGCAGATTCTTCTTTCACACGCTCAGTCGGGATAGTTGCATCTTTTACTTCAAACTCCGAAGATTCTTGTTTCAAAGTACCAAAAATCATATCGCCAGCCTCAACCTCTTCAACTTCTTCATCTTTTCCGAAACGCTTACGTACGTCAGCAATTGCATCTTCGATTTTATCTTCCGAAACTGCAATGTCATACGTTTTGATAGCTGGAATTTTCGATAAATCTACCGAAAAATCAGAAGCTGTTCCGATTTCATATTCAAAAGTAAATTCTTTTTGGTTGTCCCAGTCAATGTTTTGTGCTGCTTCATTATCTGGCATTGGGTCGCCCACAACACGCAATTTATTTGCAGCAATATAATCATTCACAGTTTTCGATACCATATTGATAACCTCATCAACTAAGATACTTTTACCGTGTAATTTTTGGATATATTCTTTAGGCACCATTCCTGGGCGGAAGCCTTTTATTTGAGCAGTTTTGCTGTATTGTTTGATTTTTTTATCAACCTCAGGCTTATAATCAGCTTCGATGAGGGTTACTTTCAATTTGCCTTGAGTAGAAGAAATTCTATCTAATGTAGTTTCCATTGAGGATTATTTTTGATTTTGCAGCTCTTAGCATTAAGCTATTAGCTTTTAGCTTTAAAAACGATAGTTATAAAATAATGACTTATTAAAGAAATTCTAAGATTAATAATTAACAATTGCCAAACTATTTCTCGTTGTGATGTCGCTGCATTTTGAAAAATTCACATCGAAACGACGAACCGTTCAACAATTTGCAATTACTAATCTTCAATCACTTCATTAATTGCTAAAAGCTAACTGCTAATAGCTAAAACTTAAAAAACCCCCTAACCAAGCAAGGTTCAGAGGGTTTTTTCGTACGGGCGAAGGGACTCGAACCCCCACACCTTGCGGCACCAGATCCTAAGTCTGGCACGTCTACCAATTTCGCCACGCCCGCATTTTCCAATCTGATAATTGTCTTAAAAGTGAATTACTTGTTCTGACTTTTTGTATCATTTGGGCTGCAAAGGTAATGAGTTTTTTTTAATGTGTCAACCTAATATTGAAAAATATTTTATAATTTTTTATTCATTCATCTTTATCGCTCAAAAGAAGGCTTTCAAAATATGAATCACAGAAAATAATTTGTTCCTTTAAGTCTTACTATTAACTTAGTGTTACGAAAATACAACAAAACAAAATATAATATTAGGAGGGCGATTGTGATGGAGCAAGAACTAAGTACTACAACGGAAGTTAGTCAGCAAGGAGCAATGATTGATTTAGAAAAAGAGCGTAATGAAATATTGGCAAGGTATCGACGATTATTTCGGGCGGCCAAGCCTGTTTTGAAAGGTGACGATGCTAAACAGATAAAAAAAGCATTTACGATTGCGATGGAAGCCCATAAGGACATGCGACGAAAGTCGGGTGAACCCTATATTTTTCATCCGCTTGAAGTTGCTCAAATTTGTGTCGAAGAAATCGGACTCGGTGCAACTTCGATCATTTGTGCATTGCTACACGATGTAGTAGAAGATACTGACATGACGCTCAAAGATATTGAGCAAGAGTTTGGCTCAAAAGTGGCTCGAATTATTGATGGGTTGACCAAAATTGGGGGAAGTTTTGAGCAAGGAACATCGGCACAGGCAGAAAATTTCAGAAAGATGCTTCTGACGCTTTCAGAAGACGTAAGAGTGATTTTGATAAAACTCGCTGACCGCACGCACAATATGCGTACGCTTGGAAGTATGGCTCGTAATTCACAGCTAAAAATCGCTCATGAAACTATCTTTATTTATGCTCCGTTGGCTCACCGTTTGGGGCTTTATAAAATCAAATCCGAACTCGAAGATTTATATCTGAAATATACCGAGCCAGAAATATATAAAGATATAGCCAACAAGCTAAAAACCACTAAATCGACTCGTGATCGTTTCATTGAAAACTTTATAAAGCCAATTCAGAAGAAATTAAATGATGCGGGAATCAATTTTGTAATCAAAGGCCGACCAAAGCATATCTACTCGATTTGGAATAAGTTAAAGAATAAACATACTTCATTTGAAGATATTTTCGATCTCTTTGCGATTCGTATTATTTTGCAAGATGTTCCTTCGGAAAGAGAAAAATCGGCTTGTTGGCAGGCGTATTCTATCGTAACTGACGAATATAAGCCAAATCCTGACCGATTGAAAGATTGGATTTCGATTCCGAAAGCCAATGGTTATGAGTCGTTGCACACAACGGTAATGAGCCAAACTGGACAATGGGTTGAGGTGCAGATTCGTACCGAACGCATGGACGAAATTTCAGAACGTGGTTATGCTGCTCACTTTAAGTATAAAGGCAATGACACTTCGACCGATGCTCCGCTCGACCGTTGGATAAATCAAGTGCGTGAAACGCTCGAATCGGAAGATAAATCGGCAATTGAATTTTTGGAAGATTTCAGAGGCAATTTCTATAACGAAGAAGTTTTTGTCTTCACTCCAAAAGGCGATTTAAAAGTTTTGCGAAAAGGAGCAACAATTCTTGACTTTGCCTTTGAAATTCATACTGATATTGGCAAGCGATGCACGGCAGGAAAAGTAAACAGCCAGCTTGTGCCGATAAGTTATGTGATGCAAAACGGTGACCAAATTGAGATTCTGACCACTAAAAGTCAGAAACCTTCGGAAGATTGGTTACGATTCGTTACGACTTCAAAAGCCAAAGCTCGTATCAAAGATTTGCTGAAAGAAGAAAACAAAGTTTATTTCAGCGATGGAAAAGAAATTATTGCCAAAAGATTTAAGGTTCTGGGACTTGAAAATAACCTCGAAACACTGAATCAACTTCGAGCGTATTTCAATAAAAAAGATTATAACGACCTTTATTACAGTTTCGGAAAAGGCTATATTCATTCGGATGAAATTAAGAAATTCAAAGCCGACCGAGACGCTCGAATCAATAAACAAGCCAAAATTGAACTTGATAATAAGGCCTTTATTGATGCCAAAAGTTTCGAGAAAGAAATCAAAAAAGTAAAAGGTGTCGATACGCTTTTTATTGGGGATGATTTGCAAGAAATTGATTTTACACTGGCTAAATGTTGTAGTCCAATTCCTGGCGATGATGTTTTTGGATTTCTAACAGTTAATGAAGGCATCAAAATTCACCGAAATACTTGTCCGAATGCCCAGCAGTTACTTTCGCAATATGGCAATCGAGTTATTAAAGCCCGTTGGTCGTCGCAAGTTGCTAAAGCTTTTGTGGCCAGTATCCATCTCGACGGCCTTGATAGAATGGGAATGATTCAAGATATTTCAAAAGTTATTTCAAGCGAATTGCATATTAATATGCGTTCTTTGGCAGTTGATACAAATGATGGTATATTTACGGGCGATATTAAACTTTATGTACAAGATACCCGGCATTTAGAAACATTGATGCAGAAACTTAATGGTATTGAGGGAATGAATAAAGTGACGAGGGTTGATGTAGAATAAGTCCATGCGATTTCTATAAAGATTTTATTTAGGAAACTTCAAGCTATAACCGTAACCCTACTTAGGTATGTTTAGGAAAGCATATTTTGTCTGTATATTTATTTGTACAAGTTGTTATACTGTTTTTGCACAAAAAGTAGATACCTTGTATGCACAAAAGGCTTTTCTGAAAACTCATATATTTAAGGACAGTGTACAACTTTCAAGAAAAAAAGTCGTAGCATTATTTCATGATACTTACCTTCCTAAAAAAAAGTATAAGTGGGCAAATATACTTAAACCAGTCGGGCCATTAGTTACGCTTGGAGGTGTAGGGCTTACTTATGTGGCATTTAGGGGAAAAAATTTTATTACGACTGTTGAGGGTAACCGTGTTACTTATAAAAGTGTAAGTTTACCTCAGCTTTCTATCGGTGTTGGTTTAGTCGTCTTGGGGTATAGTATCATTGAATCATCAAAACTGCTGGCATTTAGTTCGGTGAATGTTTATAATAAAATGCTGAAGGAAGGCCGAAAAACAAGTTACATCAATAATATTCAGTTTGGAATTACGGACAGCAAGTCAATTGGGTTTTCGATTTCCTTAAAATAAATAGTAGAAGAAAAATTTATTAAATCTCGGATGAAACAAAAAGCAGTGTTGCTATTTTTTATATGTGTATGTTCTTTGAATGCTTTTGCTCAGAAAAAGGATTCTTTATATGCTAAAAGAGGATTTTTATCGACTTATATTTATAAAGATGGTGTAAAGCTTTCTATTCAAAGGACAAACAAAATATTTAAAGACGTCGAACAGTCGAGAATTAAATATACGTGGTCTAATATCTTGAAGCCCATCGGGCCAGTAGTGGCCGTTGGTGGTGTAGGATTAGCATACGTTGCATTAAAAGGAAAAGATGCGACTGCTGTTGTAGATGGCAAAGAGGTTGACTATAAAATCAGAAGTTTGCCTAAATTATTGATAGGTTTAGGTTTGGTCGTGGGTGGTTTGAGCATGGTAGAATCATCTAATGAACTTGCCCAACATGCTGTTGATATTTACAATGCTAAGCTACACGAAAGCAAAAAGACCAGCTACATTCATAAAGTACAGTTTGGTATCACTGATAACAATGGTTTAGGTTTTTCTATTTTACTAAAGTGAGC
Organism: Emticicia sp. W12TSBA100-4; assembly: GCF_040253585.1. Classification (NCBI taxonomy): domain Bacteria; kingdom Pseudomonadati; phylum Bacteroidota; class Cytophagia; order Cytophagales; family Leadbetterellaceae; genus Emticicia; species Emticicia sp. W12TSBA100-4. The sequence goes on along the minus strand of NZ_JBELAU010000014.1, from coordinate 155,530 downwards.
TTGAAAAAATATTTTTAGCATAGCTATAATTGCTCAAAAGCACTGAGAAAACTCGGTGCTTTTGGTATTTATTTAAGAATTGATTGAAATAAACGTAGCTAATTTGTTCAATAAGTTTTTAAATCATGGAAGTTCTGTATTTTATTAGTAATTTTATCCTAAAATCATAGTCAAACGCATTTAATAAAATGGTTTCTACTCCTTCAAATTTTGAATCAGCAAAAAGTATTTTTACGGCTTATTTGGAGACAAAATTGCTCCGTAAAACGCCCGAAAGATATGCTATTTTGGAAGAGATTTACTCAAGAAATGACCATTTCGAGGTAGAAGATTTATATATTTCTATGAAAAACAAGAAATATCAAGTAAGCCGTGCCACGGTTTACAATACCCTCGATTTGTTGGTTGAATGCGATTTAGTGAAAAAACATCAGTTTGGTAAAAATTTAGCTCAATACGAAAAGGCTTATGGCTCGAAGCAGCACGACCACCTCATTTGTGTTGACTGCCATAAAGTAATGGAGTTTTGTGACCCTCGTGTTCAAAATATTCAAAACATGGTTGGTGATATGCTAAAGTTTAAAGTGATGCACCATTCACTGATTTTTTATGGGAATTGTGAGCGAGAAAATTGTGAGAATAAAGCGGCTTCTTGATTTTACGGACTTAAAAAAAAATAGATTTTTATACATTGAATTTTAGCATTTTTTTCTACTCGAAAAATTCTTATATTCTAACGGGCGGCGTACCGCTTCTTAATTCTTAATTGATAAAATGGTTGATATTCTTTTAGGCTTACAGTGGGGCGATGAAGGCAAAGGCAAAATTGTTGATGTGCTTGCTCCTGATTATCAAGTAGTTGCACGTTTTCAAGGTGGCCCTAATGCTGGACATACACTCGAATTCAACGGCAATAAACATGTGTTGCATCAAATTCCATCAGGTGTTTTCCGCACCGATTGCTTAAATATCATCGGAAATGGCGTTGTGCTTGACCCAATTATCTTCAAAAAAGAGATTGATGGTTTAGGAAAATATAACCTTGATTTGAAGAAAAACTTAGTTATTTCTAAGAAAACTGCGATAATTATTCCAACGCACCGTTTGCTTGATGCCGCCTACGAAAAAGCCAAAGGAGATGCCAAAATCGGCTCAACCTTGAAAGGTATCGGTCCAGCATACTCTGATAAAGTTGCTCGCCAAGGTTTACGTTTAGGTGATATTATTTCGCCAAACTTCACCGAAAGATACAAGGCTTTAGTAGCGAAACATACACAAATCTTAGATTTTCATCACTTTGAGTATGACCTAACCGAGGCAGAAAAAGAATTTTTCGCAGCTCTTGAGTTTATCAAAGAATTTGATTTACAAGATACCGAATATGTGGTAAACGCTTCAATAAAAAGTGGTCAAAAGGTATTGGCCGAAGGAGCTCAAGGTTCTTTGCTTGATATTGATTTTGGTTCGTATCCATTCGTAACGAGTTCAAATACAACCGCTGCGGGTGTATGCTCAGGCTTGGGAGTAGCACCAAATACAGTAGGAGAGGTTTACGGAATTTTCAAGGCATACTGCACACGTGTAGGGAGTGGACCATTCCCGACCGAATTAGATAACGAACTTGGAGAAAAAATCCGTCAAGAAGGACGTGAGTTTGGGGCGACAACTGGCCGAGCTCGCCGTACAGGTTGGTTAGATTTGCCAGCACTCAAATACAGTATCATGCTCAATGGCGTAACGCAATTGATTATGATGAAAGTTGACGTATTAAATTTCTTAGATGAAGTAAATATCTGTACGCACTACCGCTTACCAGATGGTACTATCACCGAGCAAATGCCTTTTGATTTGACTGATACTGATGTGGAGCCAATCTACAAAACATTCAAAGGTTGGGCTTGCTCACTTGAAGGAATGCGTAAATTTGACGAAATCCCAGCTGAACTGGCTGATTATGTAACTTACTTAGAAGCCGAGCTTCAAGTGCCAATTAGCTTTATTTCAACTGGTCCTGACCGTGAAGAAATTATCTTGCGTTAAGAGCAGATGTAATTCATATTAATTTTAAATGTGCCATATTTAAAAAGTGTGGCACTTTTATTTTGTAACACAAGGTTGAACGCAACCCCGGTTCTAACTTGTGAATAGCAAACAGAAACAAGTCGGAGACTTGTTTTACAAGTTTTAAGAAGATGACTTCAAATCTTGCCAATTATCTTTTTAGTACCGAAACACTCTACAGAAATGTAGTTTCCGAAAGCCCAAAAGTTGCGGAAACTAAGCCTGTTATTGAGCAAAAAGTGATTGTGCAAGAATCTGTCCCTGCTTCAGTGCCGCCAAAAGAAGTGTCGAAGCCAGTTATTCCGACTTTCAAATTCCGAAATCAAGTTTTGATTCTGATCGATACGATTTCAGATTCCGAAAAAGCACTTTTGGTGAAAATTCTCGGAGCAATTGGTCTTACGATTGACCAAGTTGATTTAGTAGAATTGAGTAAAGTTCAAACGCTTGATTATCAGTCGTTTTTATCGCAGAATGTTACGAAGAAATTTGTAAGTTTTGGTGTAGGTCTCGGTAAAATAAACTGGAATATTCTGCTCAATATTTACCAACCTAAAAATATTTCTGGGGTTGATTTTCTATTGTCTGACGAACTTCGTGTACTTGATACAAACCTCGATTTGAAAAAGACCCTTTGGGGAGCTTTGAAAGCGATGTTTGGAAATTAAATTTCGCATAGTTCAATAAAATTCCCATCAGGGTCGGTCAAGAACAACTGTAAAATTCCATCGGGACGAGATTTGATGGGTAAACAATTCGCTCCATTTTCTTTCAGAATTTTCTCTGCCAAATATATATCGCTCACTTCGAGTGCAAAATGATTACTCCTCACTGGAGTAAAAGTAGCTTCGGGTTTTCTACCAATCAGATGTACTTCTCGGCCATTTCCTAAACTAAACCAAACAACAGGATAATCAAAAGCTGGGGCAGGAATTTCCTCTAATCCAAGAGTTTCTGAGTAAAAAGCTCGACTTTTTTCAATATCAGATATTTGTATAGCTACGTGGTTAAATGCCTTTATTGTCAGTTTGTTGGTCATATTGTCCATTGGGTTTTCGCCACAAAAGTAAATAAATCGTGCGATTCTGAGCGTGAATATCTCATAAAATTCCATTTTTTTTGTAACTTGCGTCATGGAAAAATTTGTTGTTTCGGCCCGAAAATACCGCCCTATCACTTTCGATACAGTTGTAGGTCAGTCGCACATCACAACTACTTTGCAAAATGCCATTCGCACGAATCATTTAGCACAGGCGTTCTTGTTTTGTGGGCCTCGTGGTGTAGGTAAAACAACTTGTGCCAGAATTTTGGCCAAAACTATTAACTGCCAAAATCTCACCGAATATATTTCTCCATGCAACGAGTGTGAGTCTTGTAAGAGTTTCAATAATAATGCTTCGTTTAATATTCACGAACTTGATGCTGCTTCTAATAACTCGGTTGAAGATATTAGAAATCTTACCGACCAAGTGCGTTTTCCTCCGCAGTCGGGCAAATACAAGATTTATATCATTGATGAGGTTCACATGCTCTCGCAGGCGGCTTTCAATGCCTTCTTAAAAACCCTCGAAGAGCCGCCAAGCTATGCCATTTTCATTTTAGCAACCACGGAAAAACACAAAATCTTGCCAACGATTCTGAGTCGTTGTCAGATTTTTGATTTTAACCGTATTCAGATAAAAGACATTGCTGAACATTTGGCTAATGTCGCAGCGAAAGAAAATGTAAAAGCTGATTATCAGGCACTTGAACTCATTGCTCAGAAAGCCGATGGTGGTCTGCGTGATGCCCTTTCGATGTTTGATTTGAACGTAACGTTTTCTTCAGGTAATGGACTTACATATCAGGCTGTCTTAGAAAATTTACATATTCTCGACTATGATTATTACTTCCGAATGACCGATGCCTTATCGGCTGGAAATGTATCGGAAGCGTTTTTATTATATAATGAAATTTTGGAGAAAGGCTTTGATGGACACCAATTTGTGGTTGGTTTGAATGAGCATTTCCGAAATATCATGGTAAGTAAAGACCCGCAAACGGTAAAACTTTTGCAGGTAGCCGAATCTATTCAGCAGCGATATGTCGAACAGGCGGCGAAGTTATCGTTGGGTTATATTTTTTCTTCATTAAGTATTGGTAGTCAGCTTGATATAAATTATAAATCGGCCAAAAATCAGCGTTTGCATGTTGAAATTGGTTTGATGAAACTCTCGCAGATTAATCAAGTTTTGAATTTGAGCGAGCTACCCAACAACGGGGACGAAAAAAAAAATAGTAATTCAGTAGTTTCGCCAATTCCAGTGAGGGCTGAGAGTTCAGAACCAAAAGCGGTCGTGGCTGCTGCTACACCAACCACAACTTCGCAAGCACAGCCAAGCTATGTACAGTCGATTCCAGCTATGCCAGTAAGGCCAGTTACTCCAACTGTGCCGAGTCCTGCACCGAGCGTACAGCCTACTGTTCGTCCTTCGATGGCTTCTTCAAAACTCCGTTCTACAGTTGATATTGAGACTGCGGTGTTTAATCCAAAAACTGAGGTGCAAAGTGTTGATAATGAGCCAGCTTTGCCGAATTATAGTGAGGCTTTTACTTATGAAGCAGCTCAACAAGCATTGTTTGCCTTTGCTAATGAGCGAGACATTGAGACTTTGAAAGTGATGCTCAAACGTGAATTTGTTTTGGAAGGTACAACTTTCAAGTTGCAATTGGATAACCAGATTCAGATGGATACGTTGGTTCAATTAAAGCAAGAATTGGCTACTTTTTTACGTCAACGTTTGAGAAATACTTCCATACAAATCGCCTCAGAAATTGTGGAAACTACAACCGAACGCCGGCCATACACTGCCCAAGAAAAATTTGAATATTTAGCCAATAAAAATCCTGCTTTGTTGGAATTGAGAGATAAATTGGGCTTGGAGTTAGTGTTTTAACATAATCAACGTCGGCATGGTTCAAAACCATGCCGACGTTAGTTGTCATTTGAATTGATATAATCATAGCATCCCTTCTGGATTGATTTCAGAGTTTTTATTGTATCATCCCTTCGGAATTGTGCTTGATTTTCATTTTAATTGCTATCATCATAACATCCCTTCTGGATTGATTGTATGAGTTAAATCCCGAAGGGATGTTATGATTATAAAAAATAGGTTAACACCCAGTCTTAAATCCCAAAGGGATGATATACTGCTCAATGTATTTAACTTGAAAACTCAAAAAGTAATCTTCAAAATCAATTTTTCTGCTCCACGTTTTACTTCGGCATCAATAGTTTGACCTTTTTCAAATTTTCCGAGTGCTTTCATATATTCTTGTACATCGGTGGTTGCGTTTTCTCCGAGTTTCATAATTACATCACCCGCTTGCAAGCCAGCTTTTTCGGCAGGACGACCTTTCGTTACACCATCTATTTTTACGCCTCCTTTGTCGTAAGCATAATCTGGAATAATTCCCATCGTTACCTTAAAACTACTGCGGGCGTTGCCAGCGTGTGGATTATTGGCCACTTGTATAAAATCAAGTTTCGGAGCTTCTTCTATTTTCTCAATAATACTTTTGGCTAAATCTAAAACTTTTAATTCGCCTTCGGCATTAATCAGATTCGCATCATCGCTTGGTTTGTGATATTCTTGGTGAGCTCCAGTAAAGAAAAACAGCACTGGAAGGTTTTTGAGATAAAAAGAAGTGTGGTCAGATGGACCAACTCCTGCCGAGTCAACGTTATATTTAACTCCTTGATTTATAGCCAGTTGTGGAATGTTCTTTCCCCAAAAACTACTCGTTCCCCAGCCGCCAATCGTTAAGCCTTTATCTTCACGATAACGCCCAATCATGTCCATATTTACCATACAATTGACAGTTTTTAAGTCGATTGTTGCATTATCTGCGTAATATTTTGAGCCAATCAGACCCAATTCTTCGCCCGAAAAACCAATGAACAAGAAATTGTGTTTTTCCTTGATTTTGTTTTTAGCGTAAAACTTGGCCATTTCTATCAAACCAGCCGTTCCAGAGGCATTATCATCGGCTCCGTTGTGGATACTTCCCACCGAATTTGCTTCGAGCGAACTCCCTTGGTCGCCTTTGCCGAGGTGGTCATAGTGTGCTCCAATGATGATGGTTTTATCTGAACCATTATCCAAAAAACCGACCACATTGGTCGCTTGCACGTAGCTAACATTAGGCGGTAAACCTTTTTTGGCAGGAAATTCTTGTAGGTAAGTTCCTTTATCGCCATAGGGTTTCAAGCCAATTTTTTTGAATTGTTTTTCTAAGTATTTAGCTGCTGTTTTTCCCCCTTCCGTACCTGTTCCACGCCCTTCGAGTTTATCCGATGCTAAATAATTAATATGTTTTTGGATACTGCTCGGGGTTTGTGCGAAAAGTAGCCCCCCAGCCCCCGATGGGGGAGCTAAAAACAGCGTAAAGAGACTTACTGAATAGAATATTTTTTTCATTGATTGATATTTTGTTGATAAACTGAAAATCAAATATACTCACAATTTAGTTCTAATAATAAAATCTAAAAACTCATTTTCTCAATACCAAACTTTTAGTAAATTGTGAGCTTAACTCATCAATAAACATGAAAAAACTTATCCTTCCTATTGCCTGTGTGTTATCGCTTGGCCTTGGTGCATTTATCACAAAAGTTGTCGAAAATCCACCTTTGACGGTTGATGTAATTAACCAAGCCGAAAAAATCTTAGGACTCGATTTTACCGATGCAGAGGCTGACTCGATGCTCAATGATTTGCGAGATAATCAGAAAGATTTTGAAGCGATGCGAAAAGTGCCACTTGATAATAGCGTTTCGCCAGCACTGTATTTCAATCCACTTCCCGTAGGTTTTGAATTTGAAAAGAACTATTTACCATTTAAGGCTTCGCAGACTTCTGCCGTAAAATTGCCCTCAAATCGTGAAGATTTGGCATTTTATTCGGTACGAGAATTGGGTGAATTGCTCAAAACCAAACAAATTACTTCGGTAGAACTGACAAAGTTTTTTCTGGAAAGATTAAAAAAATACGATACTCAGCTGCATTGCGTAGTTACGCTTACCGAAGATTTGGCACTCAAACAAGCTGCTCAAGCCGATGCCGAGATTAAGGCAGGGAAATACCGTGGATTTCTGCACGGAATTCCGTACGGTGCGAAAGATTTATTAGCCGTGAAAGGCTATAAAACTACTTGGGGGTCGGTGCCGTATAAAGACCAAATGATTGATAAAGACGCCACCGTGATTCAGCGTTTGGAGCAAGCAGGAGCGGTGCTATGTGCAAAATTAACGTTGGGAGAATTGGCCATGGGTGATGTTTGGTTTGGTGGAAAAACCCTTAATCCGTGGGATTTGAAGCGTGGTTCGAGTGGCTCTTCGGCGGGTTCGGCCTCTTCTGTTTCGGCTGGACTGTTACCTTTTGCTATTGGTAGCGAAACTTTGGGTTCGATTGTGTCGCCTTCTACTGAGTGCGGAACTACGGGTTTGCGTCCAACATTCGGGCGTGTGCCTCGCACGGGTGCAATGGCTCTAAGTTGGAGTATGGATAAATTGGGGCCAATTTGCCGAACCGTTGAAGATTGTGCAATTGTGCAAAATGTAATTCAAGGGGTTGATAATCAAGATTTTACTTGTATGAAAGCTCCGTTTAACTATGATGGAACGAAAAGTATTAAAGGCATGAAAATTGCCTATGTGAAAAGTGATTTTGAGCGACGTTACCCCAACAAAACAACTGATTCGCTTACGTTAGTTACACTCAAAAAACTCGGTGCGGAGTTGGTTCCGATTGAATTACCTACTTTGCCATCGAACGAAATTAGCTTTTTGTTGGGGGTAGAGGCGGCCGCTGCTTTTGATGAGTTGACTCGCTCGGGCAAAGATGATTTGATGGTTAGACAAAACAAAAATGCTTGGCCCAATGCTTTCCGTTCGGCTCGATTTGTACCTGCTGTTGAGTATTTGCAAGCCAATCGTCATCGTACTTTATTGATTCAAGAATTAGATAAAACCTTGAAAGGATTTGATGTTTATGTCACTCCATCGTTTAGCAAAAATTTGACTATGACAAACCTTACGGGGCATCCGTGTGTAGTTTTACCAAATGGTTTCCGTGCTGAAGGTCGCCCCGTCAGTATTACTTTTATGGGTAAATTATTTGGTGAAGCGAAGCTTTTGCAAGTTGCCAAAGCTTATCAAGATGCAACAGATTTCCATAAAAAGCATCCGAAGTTGTAAAACAATTCTCTGAATTGTTACGTACTAAAAATGAGCCATTTCTTTCTTGAAGTGGCTCATTTGTTTTGGGCAATTTGGGAAATTGCTCTACTGGAAAAAAGGCAATAATCTATCTGTAATTTCTTTCGGGCAATTGGCAATTCGATTATTTGATGTTCTTACAAAGACCAATGTTGTTTCGCCAGTGTGTAAGAGCGTTTGCTGCTCGTCGTAGATTTCGTAATTAAATACTATTCTTACCTTCGGTAATTCTTTAATAATCACTCGAATAGTTACTAAATCATCGTATTTGGCTGGAGAAATAAAGCGAGATTTGTTTTCGTAAACGGGCATAATGATTCCTGTTTCTTCCAAGTCTCGGTAACGTAAACCCAACGAACGTAGGGCTTCAACACGACCAATTTCGTAAAGTTTGGCGTAGTTTCCGTAATACATATAGCCCATTTGGTCGATGTCGGCGTAGCGGACTCGGTAATTATAATCGAATGAATACATTCTTTAATAGTTCTAAGTTCTGAATTATGACGTAGCCGCCCAGGCGGTTCTGAGTTTTTGTAAAATTATGAAAGTCGTCCTTATAAATTAGTTGTTTTTTATTATTTCTAATTTTACCAAGTCTTCTTCGCTTCTAACTATCTGCAAGTCAAGGTCTTGTAAGTATTCATTCAATAAATCAAAAAGAGATTCGGTGCCGAGAATACATTTTTCAAAATACCAATCGAGCGATTCTTCAGCCACTTCTTCGCAAATATCTTGATAATCTTGCATAGTATAACCTTTCAATGGCGTTCCGTTTTCAGATTTTCCGAAACGCTGCCACATCAATTCCATTACATTATCAATTGAGCGAGTTTTGTGCGATATTCGCTGGATATGTAAATCTAAAATCTGAGCGGCAACTGCTCCTTTATGATACACCGAAACTTTGCGGTCGGGAATGCTTTGGGTATAACCATCAAGCCACAAATCCCACGAAGATTCGACGAGCGATTGTGAGGCACGGTCGGCGTGGTCGAAATGACGTTTGTAGTAGGCTTCTAATTCCTTAAAGTATTGTTTTTGGTCGAAAACGCCCGAACGGTAGAGCATCAAATCGCCGTAGTAGGTCGTTACGCCCTCTGCCACAAAGCAAGTCGGGAAATAATTTTCCTTCGTATAATCGTAGGGGAGAAGCTCAGCGGGGCGAAGTTTGCAGATATTCCAAGTATGGAAAAGTTCATGCGATGCCAAGCCGAGTAAATCAATGTAAAGTTCATCGAAGTCTTGGCTATCTGGCCCCAAAACTTGCATGGTAGAACTGCGATGTTCAACACCGTGATAATATGGTACGGGCAAAATCCAAGTGATGAAGTGATATTCTTTTTCGGGAAATTCGCCAAAAAGTTTGATTTGCTCTTCGGTAAACTTCTTGAAATCAGTTCTAATTCTACCCAGATATTCTCTCGAAAGATTCCCTTCAAACCAAATGTTAAATTTTATTTTTCCGACCTCATAAAAATCATGTTTCAGATTTGAACTGACAATAAACGGAGAATCGGCCAAATGATAAAAATCATTAAAAGCTATACTTACTCGGTTATTTTCTAATTCATGTTGGTCATTTAATCCTGCAATTTCCTGATTATCAGCTTTGTATAATTCTAAAGTGCAAGGGTTATTAATATATCCTTCAGCATAAATGCACAAGTTTACAGGGTTTACGTACAAAATATTTTCATCAACAAAACTGCTTCCTGCATTTACTAAATTTGCATAGTAATTATACTTTGCCGTAATGGTTTTTGCTCCGTGGGTTTGTATTTTCCAGCGGTCTTTGCTTATTTTTGAGGTTTGTAATTTTTGTCCTTTTTCATCGAAAACTTCAAAAAGTTGAATGTTTTTAGCAAAATTTTGGAGTTCATAGCGGCCAGGTCGCCATGCGGGTAATTGAAGTTCAATTTCATCGATTTTGATGTTTTCGATATTACATTCGATGTCAATGAAGTGAGAAGCCTTGTTTTTTGAATATATTTTGTAGTTCATACAGTTTTTTTTCGTAAGGATTTTGTGGTTTTAAAAAATAGTAGTACTTTTGCACTCCCGAATTTAAGATTCCAAGAACAAAAATAACAAAAATATAATGAAAAGGACATTCCAACCATCAAATAGAAAGCGTCGTAACAAACACGGATTCCGTGAGCGTATGGAAACTGCTAATGGAAGAAGAGTATTGGCAGCACGTCGTGCAAGAGGCAGAAAAAGATTAACTGTATCTGACGAGAAAAAGCATAAATAAGATTTTTTCTTGAAATAGAATTTTATCAATCTATTTGATAATAAAGATATTTGAGCCGCCTTATTGGTGGCTTTTTTTATTTTGGAATGAAGTTTTACTTCGTTCAGTTAGTGATTTTTGTAAAGGCGAACGTATTGGTTCGCATCACATGAAGAAAACATTTAAAAAAGACGAGCGTCTTTGCAGTGTGAAGGTAATCGAAAACCTTTTTGACAGGAAAAATTCTGCCAATGGAGGTGTATTTTCGTACCCGATGCGTGTGGTTTTTCAGCCTCAACCATCAACCGAGATTGATGGCGTTGTTTCTTCTCAAACTCCTACCCAAGTTTTATTCTCCGTTCCTAAGCGTCAGTTTAAGCATGCTGTTGACCGCAACCTCATTCGTCGCCGAATGAAAGAAGCCTATCGTCTTCATAAACAACTACTTACAGGAAATTTCAATATAGCATTTATCTACATCGGTAAAGGAATCGAAGAGTATAAAGCTATCGAGAAAGGCATGAAAAGTGCCTTGAAGAAGGTGAGTGTCAACTGAAATTTCAGTATAGTTTATATCTTTGATAAATTGAAAATCAAAATATAAAAATAAACGTGTCTTGGAAATGACTGCTCTCGAAAAATACATCCAGTCTTATTTCGGAATTCCGATTGACGATTTGCAGAAAATTAGTTCGTTTTTTGAATTAGTAAAACTTAAAAAGGGCGATTTTTTTCTAAAATCGGGAAGAATCTCCGACCGACTTGGTTTTGTGCAATCGGGTATTTTGCGAGAGTTTGTCTATGCCGATGGTAAAGAAATTACGAAATGGATTTCGACCGAAGGCTATTTTACTGTTGATTTATCAAGTTTTGTATTCCAGCAACCAGCTCGATGGAATATTCATGCCCTGACCGATGCCGATGTCTATGTAATTAAACATGCTGATTATAAGCAAATTGGACAAATAATTCCTCGTTGGCAAGAGTTAGAAAAACTTTTTATTACTCGTTGTTTTAATATTCTTGAAGAACGAATCATGACACACCTTTCGATGACAGCCGAAGAGCGTTACCAGCATTTTCATAATTTTAATCCTGCATTATTCAATCAAGTCCCGCTGCAATATTTAGCCTCAATGCTCGGTATGACTCCCGAAACTTTTAGTCGAATCAGAAAAAAGACGATGCACTGAAATTCTTGATTTTTATCAAGAGAAGCCTGCTTTTTTTGCCTGAACTTTGTGTTATTAAACTTTTAAACACAAAAAATCATGGCGAAAGAACTTATCACCGAAATAAAAATCAAAGCAAATCCTGCACAAGTGTGGACGGTTTTAACCGACTTTAGTACTTATCCTGCATGGAATCCATTCATAAAATCGCTGACTGGCGATGTACAAGTTGGTAATACAATCACGGCCAGATTAGAGCCACCCAAAGCCAGTGGAATGACATTCAAGCCCAAAGTTTTGGTATTTGAAGCCAACAAAAAGTTTGTTTGGCTGGGACATTTATTCATTAAAGGTTTATTTGATGGAGAACATTCTTTTGAACTGATTGATAATCTTGATGGAACAACGACATTTATTCAAAGCGAAAAATTCGGAGGAATTCTTATTCCACTTTTCAAGAAAATGCTTGATGTAAATACCAAAGAAGGTTTTGAGTCAATGAACGAAGCATTGAAAAAAAGAGTGGAGAGTTTGTAGCATTAATTTATTCTCAAATATTATTTGATAATAAGCAGTTTAGCCAAAATTTTCATTTATTTTAGTGGTACTATTCAACCTCATTCCTCTAAAACCAAATGAAAACATTCTCGTATGCTTTCGTATTACTTGCTTGCGTACTTTCTGCATTCAATTCTACCCAAAAAAGTGTTCGACTTTTTGATGGAAAAACATTTAAGGGCTGGGAAGGAGACACCCTAAACACTTGGCGTATCGAAAATGGTGCTTTAGTGGGTGGATTTCTGGATAAAGATGTGCCACACAACGATTTTATCTGTACCACTCGTAGCTATGCTAATTTTATACTCAAACTCAAAGTGAAATTATCTGGAAATAAGGGTTTTATCAATTCGGGCATTCAGTTTCGTAGCCAACGTTTGAAAGACCCTGCTTATGAAATGACTGGTTATCAGGCAGATTACGGAGAAAATTATTGGGGAACACTCTACGATGAATCTCGAAGAAACAAAACGATTGCTGGGCAAGATGCAAAAATTACGCAGCAATTTATAAAACTAAACGATTGGAACGACTACGAACTACGAGCTGAAAATCGACGAATTAGAATTTACATCAACGGAAAACAAACAACCGATTACACAGAACCTGACCTAACAATTCCACAGTCAGGACTCATTGGCCTACAAATTCACGGAGGCGGAGCTGCCCAAGTTGCCTTCAAAGATATTTATATGCAAGAATTACCTTAATCATAGATGCTTGAGCGATTTCGTTGCCTTCGACTTCGCTCAGGCATCGAAAAAATTACGACAAAACTATTCAACCTTAAAATCAAAACTATGTACAAATCACGTTTCCTTTTGCTCCTGCTTTTGGGGGTGACTATTCTCCCTTCGGTCTATGCCCAAGATACCACAAAAATCGACAAAGAATTCACACTCGAAACCACCATGTTGGGCTATTTTTTCAAGAATGGTACAAGAAATCCTACGTTGAAAGTAAAGAAAGGGAGTCGAGTAAGAATTAATATCGTCAATGGAGAAGTAATGACTCACGATATTGCCTTAGAGAAATTGGGCATTAAAAGCGGGACCGTTTCTGAAAAAGGCTCAAAATCGAGCATCACTTTTGTAGCTGATAAAAACGATACTTATTATTGTACTGTTCCTGGCCATCGTGCCGCTGGTATGGTCGGGAAATTGGAAGTAGTAGAAGGCGAAATAATTGAAAAAATTGTAGTAGGTAAATTACCCATGAAGAATGGTAAACCCCTCAATCTTAACTTTGAAACAGGTGATTTACGTGATTGGACTGCCACTGGCGATGCCTTTGCAAGTCCGTTAATTAATACTGACCCATCACCCATTCATGATAAAGATATGACGATTGGTTTTGAAGGTAAAAACTTCCTTAGTTCAGGCGGAACAGTTAATTATAAATTGACGGGAACACTTACTTCTGTGCCTTTTGCTGTAACGCAACCTTACGCTTCGTTTATGGTATCGGGTGGGGCTTTGCAAGATACTCGTGTAGAAATTGTTTTAGCAGATACCAAAAAAGTTATTTTTCAATCAACTGGACAGGGGAGAGCTAATCTTCAGCCAGTAGTGGTTGATTTAAGAAAATACCTCAATAAAAATATCTTTGTCAGAATTATAGATAAAGAAACTGGTATTTCGCAAATACCGTACATCTCAGATGATAAATTGGCCCATATCAATTTTGATAATTTCTTGTTTTATCCTTCACGACCAGATTTTCAAAACGAATTATTTCAAAAAGATATTATTGTTTTACCACCACTCGACCCCGTTATCAATGCTGGACTTTCAGGAGTTGAGGCCGCAAAAGCCATGATACCACCGAAAGGTTTTAAGATTACTTTGGCCGCTGCCGAACCCGATATTGTACGCCCGATTGCCTTTACGATTGACTGGCGTGGAAGGCTTTGGGTCGTAGAAGGGCATACTTATCCAGTACCTGCCCCCGAAGGTCAAGGGCGTGATAGAATCTTGATTTTTGAAGATACAAACGGTGATGGAACACTCGATAGTCGTAAAGTTTTTATTGAAGGTCTGAATCTTGTTAGTGGTATTGAAGTGGGCATGGGTGGCGTTTGGGTTGGAGCTGCTCCTTATTTATTGTTTATTCCGACCGATTTTACTACCGATAAACCTACGGGTGAGCCTCAAAAACTTTTAGATGGCTGGGGAACACAAGATACGCACGAAACCCTCAATAGCCTAAGATGGGGGCCTGACGGCTGGCTTTATGGTACACATGGAGTTTTTACCCATTCAAAAGTTGGAAAACCTGGTACTCCCGACGACCAACGTATCAAACTCAACGCAAGTGTTTGGCGATACCATCCAATGAAGCATATTTTTGAACTCTTTGCCGAAGGCACAAGTAATCCGTGGGGTTTAGATTTCAATGATTATGGACATGCTTTTATTACGGCTTGCGTGATTCCGCATTTATACCACATGATTCAAGGTGGGCGTTATGTGCGTCAAGGTGGCAAGCATTTCAATCCATATATCTATGATGATATTAAAACCATTGCCGATCATGCCCATTATTTGGGCGACCGTGGGCCTCATGCGGGAAATTTCCGCTCGGCAGCCGCTGGTGGCGGACACGCTCACGCAGGAGCAATGATATATTTGGGTGGAAATAATTGGCCGAAAGAATACCGCAATAATATTTTCATGAATAATATTAATGGTGCGAGATTGAACATTGATGAGCTGACCCGTGAAGGCTCGGGCTATGTAGGAAAGCACAAAAAAGATTTTATGCCAATGAATGATAGCTGGTCGCAGTGGCTCAATTTCAAATACGACCCAAGTGGGTCAGTTTTTGCAATTGACTGGTATGATAAAAACCAATGCCATAGTTCAAATCCTGATGTGCATGACAAAACGATGGGACGGATTTTTAAGATTAGTTACGAAACCGATAAATGGGTTCAAGCCGATTTACGCAAAGCAACTGACTTAGAATTGGTGAATTATCAGTTAAATCCGAATGAATGGTATGTGCGTCAGGCAAGGACAATTTTGCAAGAAAGAGGAGGGAACAAGCAAGTGCATGATGCCCTAAAAGTCATTCTGAATACAAATCCAGATATTAGTCGTAAACTTAGGGCTTTGTGGACACTTTATGTAACTAACGGCCTTTCGGAGAAAGAATTGATAGATTTACTTTCAAATCAAAGTGAGTATATCAGAAGTTGGGCAATACAGTTTTTGGCTGAAAACAATACCGTTTCGGCCGATGCTTTAAAACAATTTGGAACAATGGCTAAAACTGACAAATCAGCTTTGGTGAGACTTTATTTGGCGTCGGCTATGCAAAGAATCGAGCCAAACAAACGTTGGGAAGTAGTGGAGGCTCTCGCTCAAAAAACAGAAGATATTGCTGACCATAATTTACCGTTGATGATTTGGTATGCTGCCGAGCCTTTGGCTGATGTTGATGCCAAAAGAGCGATTCAGATGGCAGAAAAAAGCCCAATTCCTAAGTTTTTGGAGTACATGAAAAAAAGAACAGGGAATAACTCAACCACTGATAGCGGAAACCACAACCACAATCATTAATCCAAAATTTTAGACTGATAATTAAGATGAAAAAATATTTTAAAATATTCCTACAATATAGCCTGAGCATAGCATCATTTGCTGCTTTTGCCCAAGATTTCAAAAAAACTGTACTTTCAAGAGAATTTCTATCAGAAGGTGGAGCTGTGGCTGATTTGAACAAAGATGGTAAACTTGATATTGTAGCGGGTTATTATTGGTTTGAAGCCCCTAATTGGACTCGTCACGAAATGGCTCCTTCGAGAGTATTCAAACCTCGTGAAGAATACAGCAATTCATTCCTTAATTTCGGAATGGACGTAAATCTTGATGGCTGGGACGACGTAGTGATTATTGATTACCCTGGGAAACCCGCTTTTTGGTTTGAAAACCCAAAAAAACAGCAAGTAAGCGAATGGAAAAAGCATATCATTGCCGATTCGGTGGGAATTGCCAACGAATCGCCCAATTTTGTGGATATTGATGGCGATGGAAGATTGGATATTTTATGCGGAGATAAAGCCAAAAAACAAATTGTTTGGCTAAAATCACCGAGTAAAAAAGGCGAAACCACGTGGAAAAGATTTAATTTAACAAAGGAAAAAGTGGCTGGTACAGAGATGTTTTCGCACGGAATTGGCTATGGCGATATTAATAATGATGGAATAAAAGACGTAGTGATTCGTGAAGGTTGGTATCAAGGCACAAAAGACCTCAATGGGGGAAATTGGGAGTTTCACCCAGCAAATTTGGGCGAACCATGCTCTCACATGCAAGTTTTTGACCTAAACGGCGATGGCAAAAACGATGTCGTTGCGGCATCGGCTCACGCTTTGGGGGTTTGGTATTATGAGCAAATCAACGAAAATGGAAAAATTGATTTCAAAACCCACACTATTAGCACAACTACTGCCCAAACTCACTCTTCAATTATGGCCGATTTGAATGGCGATGGAAAGAAAGAATACATTACAGGTAAACGTTATTTGGCACATAATGGCAGAGATGCTGGCGATGCTGATGCTCCGATTTTGATGTATTTCGAGTTTGATTCTAAAAAGCAACCTTATTGGACCGAACACATCATTGATAATGATTCAGGCTCGGGGCTTAACGTAACGGTTGCCGATATGAATAAAGATGGCAAACTCGACATTATTATTGTGAATAAAAATGGCGTGTTTTTATTAGAAAATAATTTGAAGAAAAAAGGGAAGTAAGCCAAGTATTATTCGCCTATTGAAATAATAAGATTTAAAGCCTCAATCTCTCCCGAATTTCGCTAAGTTTATCTTCATACGAAGCTCCAACCGAAATTTCGTTACCCGCCACCCACACCGACTGGCGGGTAATTTTTTGTATTTTAGTTACCGCCACAATATAGGAGCGGTGGATTCTAATAAATTGATTTGCAGGGAGTTGTGCAATACATTCACCAATATTTTGTCGGCATAATAGTTTTTTGTTGGGTAGCACATACGTCATATAATTGCCTTCGGCTTCTATATAAAGAATATCATCAAATAGCACTTTTTCTTCTTCATAGCCCGTTTTTAGAAAAATAAAATTCGGAGAACTTTCACCTCTTGAAAGCTTCATTTCGAGGGCTTTATTACAGGCTTTTGTAAACCTTGCCAATGAAAAAGGTTTCATCAAATAATCAATGGCATCGAGTTCAAAGCCTTTCACTGCATATTCAGAATAGGCCGTTGTAAAGATAATCATCGGTGTTTTTTGAAGAATATGCACAAACTCAATGCCCGAAATATCAGGCATTTTTATGTCCAAAAAAATCAAGTCAATTTTGTTTTGCTGCAAATACGAAATCGCCTCAAAAGCATCGGTGAATGTTGCTTTTAGTTCCAGGAATGGCACTTTCTGGGCGTGTATTTCAATCACCTCTAAGGCTCTTGGTTCATCATCGATGGCGATTGCTTTTAAATTCATAGTTAGTTGATGGTCAGACCTGAGGTGTGTAACCTTCGGTACAGACCTTTTTAATAAATTCCGATAATTAAAGATACAAAATAATCGTTGTCAGATACTTGAATATCAAGCGTATGGCGATTAGGATAAATTAATTCAAGTCGTTTTTTTACGTTTTCTAATCCAATGCCATTATTATCTTTCTCAGGCGAATTTTCTTGTTTCAGATGCCTGCTATTATGCACTTTAAAGTACAGTTTTTGAGCATCATGCGTAAGTGTAATGTATATCCACGAAGGATTTCGGAAACTTATGCCGTGTTTGAAGGCATTTTCTACGAACGGATTGAGCAACATCGGCGAAATAAAAATTTCTCGTTCAGAGTTTTGTATATTGACTTTTATTTCGATGTCGTGGTTTTCATCAATTCTCATGCGTTGAATATCAATATAGTTGTGCAGATATTCAATTTCTTTACTCAACGGAATTCGGTCTTGGTGGTTTTCATTGAGCATAAATCGCATCATATCGCCCAGTTTTTGAATGCCATCCGAGGTTTTTTCAGCGTTTTCTTTCAGCGAAACCGAATAAAGTGTATTTAAGGCATTGAATAAAAAATGAGGATTTATCTGCGAGCGAAGGCTGGAAAGTTCAGCTGATTTTGAAACAACCTGAGTTTGTAAGGCAATTTTCTCTTTAGAAAAAACTTTTCTGAGAAATGCCACAACGATAGATACAAAAACAAGTATCATGAACATTTGGAAAATCCACTCACCATGAAATCCTAAATTAACGTGGGCGTAAGTTAACCAGCTGATGTATTGAATAAAATACCCACTAATTGCTCCAAAAAAATTAATAAAAACAAAGAAAATTGCACCAGTTTGAAATTTTCTTGATTTGATTGAAGAAAAATAGGGAAGAACTCTTTTGTAAAATGCCTCTTGAGCAAAGTAAACCGTAGCAGCACAAATGGCCCATAAAGACAATTCTCTGACTGCTCCATACCAGTAGTTTTTGCGTGGAAGGTTGGCCGTTACAGCTACCAGCATCATAAAACCAGCGATTGAAATATTCAAGAAATATATCAAATACTGGAAATTTTCTTCTTTTTCTTCATTCAATTTTTTATTTAAGAAATAGTAGAATTGAGCGAAGCCTTCATACAGCAAAATAATAATTATTGCTGCTAATGAGTTTGTAAAGAAAAAGAGTTTTCGGAAAAGAGAATAGACTTTTATTCCTATTACTTGTTCATGATTATCTACTCTATGACGAATGTATAATTTAAGAAAATCAAACAAAAAAACACCCGTAACCACAAAAGCAATACTCATAAAAATGAGTATCAATAGTTGGTTGTCAAGTTTTTTTTCTTTGAATCGAGGGTAAATGTAGTAATGGAAAATAAACCAACCACCTAAGAAAAATACAGCCCCCGTTATGATTGGGAATATCGTATTTGAAAAGTGATTATAACTTCTGAGTGGACCCCAAATAAGCTCGTGTGGTACTTTATTCAGTTCAGCAATCGTGACAGTTTGGTCAAAGTGGTTGGCTTCTTGAAATAATCTTCGGACAACATAAATGATTGTCGAAATAAAAACAAGGAAGAATTCGTAGCGTCTGATTTTTTGTAATGATTGCATAGCTTTTTCATAATTTTTCAACAAATCTATGCTTTGAAATTCCACGAAACTCAAAAATGTTGTAGAAGTACAGGAAAATGTGATGAAATGGTGCAATCAAAACCCAATTTTTCTACGTTCGGGTTCTTCCGTAATTACTCTCATTGTGTTTCCTACAAAACGATTTTCGTATTTTTCGTGCCAGTATGCCGCTGCCATTTGCCATTTTTCTACTTCGGCTTTTAGTTTTTCGTTTTCGAGTTGGAGTTTTTCCATCGAAAAGTCAACAGAATGAAGCTCAATATCCATTAAATCAACAATACCAACGCCCAAAACTTTGGCAATTTCGGTAGCCCTCGAAATCGTCAATTCGGTTTTGTTTCGTTCAATATCACCATAGGCAGTAGTCGAGATGCCCAACATATCAGCCATGTTTTCTTGCGAAAAACCTTTCATAAGGCGTATTTGACGTATTTTCTCACCTGTGTTCATAGTTTAATGAAGAATGTAAAATGAAGAATGGATAATTGTAAAATCTTAGTAATCAAGCATTAATTTGTAATCAAACATCAATCATCAAACATCAAACATGAGATTATCAGTTTTTCTGATAAAATATCTGAAATTCTGACTACAAATTTCTAAAAGAATTAACATCTTTGTATCGAACAAAACGTATTTATAGAAAGTTCTTATTTTGAACTTTGAAAGTCAGCGTTCTGTTTTAAACTTAAAAGAAACATCAGTAAAAACTGATAATTGATAACTGTTAATTGAAAAAATATGCATTTTGGAGAAGAATTTCGTAAGTATGCCGTACATCACATGGGCATGAGTGGTTTAGGGATTGATGATTATATGAAACACAACGTTCAGAACATGACTCCAAACATCATTGAAGAGCGTCCGATGCGTTTTGCCGCTATCGACGTGTTCTCTCGTTTGATTATGGACCGTATCATTTTCTTAGGAACGGGTGTTGACGATTACGTAGCAAACGTAGTAGTTGCACAACTGCTTTTCTTAGAGTCAGTTGATGCTAAAAAAGACGTTTTGATGTACATTAATAGCCCAGGTGGTTCGGTTTATGCAGGTTTAGGAATGTATGACACCATGCAATATGTGCGTCCTGATGTAGCTACAATCTGTACTTCATTAGCAGCTTCGATGGGAGCGGTATTGTTGGCAGGTGGTGCAGCAGGTAAGCGTTCTGCGTTGCCACACGCACGTGTCATGATTCACCAACCAAGTGGTGGAGCTCAAGGACAATCACGTGATATGGAGATTACTGTGAAGGAAATCATAAAATTACGCCACGAGTTATACGAAATCTTGGCAAATCATACAGGAAAGACAATCGAGCAAGTTGAGCAAGACTCTGACCGTGACTATTGGATGAAAGCCGAAGAAGCAAAAGCCTATGGTTTGATTGACGAGGTTTTGTATCGTGATAAATAAAACCAACGAGTGATTATAGCATTGCTTTAACGTCGGCAGGGTTCAAAACCCTGCCGACGTTTTTATTAATATTGAATAAATAAAATTTCGTTCCACAGTTTTAAGCCCTAACTTTGCAAAAAAATATTCAAAAAAAGTATGAGTTCTTTTCCCAATGGAGCAATTATCGCTCCTTCTGTTTTAGCAGCCGATTTTGCGAATCTCCAACGTGACTGCGAAATGCTCAATGTATCTCAAGCCGACTGGTTTCATATTGATATTATGGACGGTGTTTTTGTGCCAAATATTTCGTTTGGAATGCCAGTTTTGGAGGCAATCCAACGCCATGCCAAAAAGCCATTGGATGTGCATTTAATGATTGTTCAACCAGAGCGTTATTTAGAAACTTTCAAGAAATTGGGTGCTGAAATCATCACGGTTCATTATGAGGCTTGCCCACACTTACATCGCACGATTCAACAAATCAAAGATTTAGGTTGTAAGGCAGGCGTTGCACTCAATCCACACACGCCAGTAAATGTGCTTGAAGATATTATTCATGACATCGATATGGTGCTGATTATGTCAGTAAACCCAGGTTTTGGTGGACAAAAATTTATTGAACATACTTACGCAAAAGTGAGTAAAGTACGTCAAATGTCTGCAACCGTAATGATTGAAATTGATGGTGGCGTAACTTCTAAAAATGCAAAACAACTCGTTGAAGCAGGTGCAAATGCCTTGGTAGCAGGTAGTTTTGTGTTTAGTTCAGAAAATCCAATTCAGACGATTGCAGATTTAAAAAATAGCTAAATTGATGCAAATACAGCAATTTCTTAAACAGCATACAAACTTTGTCCTAATCGGGATTGTAGTCTTAGCATTTGGTTTGAGATATTATAAAATAGGTGAACACGGACTGGCTGGAGATGAGAAGTATTCTTTATTTGTGAGCCAGTTTGTGACATACGAAGGCAATAATCAGCACGATTCGGTTAGAAAACCTAATGATAAGTATTTTACACCGAAAGAATTTTGGTCAGAAAAGTCATTACCTGATTTTTTTGATTCGATAGCACGTTTAGATACTGGTAATGGGGCATTATATACTTATTCCTTACATTATTGGACAAAGGTTTTTGGAGTTTCGGATAAAAGTATGAGGATGCCCTCATTGATTTTCAATCTTTTTACTATTATATTACTATTTGTTTTCGTAAAAGAACACTGTCGTTCTTCGAGTTTGGCTTTATTAGCAGCATTTCTCGCTGCTGTTTCTCCGTTTTATATTAATTATTCTCAAGTAGCTCGCAATTATAGCATCAATATGTTTTTTGCGTTGTTGGCTACACACTTATTACTAAAACTCATTCAAGAGGAAGAAAACAATCAAAAGCCAGTTTGGAAATATGTTTTTTATGGTGCTTGTGCTTTAGCTTGTGAACTTTGCCATTTTGCAACATTTCCTTTGTTTCTGATACACGCCTTATTTGTTATTTTGTTTTTTCGGAAAAAAAGAGGGTATATTGGCTTTACATTGGCTGCAATCATACCATTGATAGGGGCATTGGCATGGCTAAACTGTGATGGTGGAAGATGGCTGTTTGATTATGTGGCAAATAGTGTAAAAACGTACAATCAAATGGCTCTCGAAACACCAGATGATTATCTGAATGTTGCCAATTTGAAAAATATTCTCAAGCAATTACGTCATGTAATTTCTGCTATGTTCTTGTTGATTGATGGCTATCCTTCACAGACTATTTTTTATAAAAAGTTATATCTTCTAATTACGCTCTCGGCACTTTTTGGTTTCTTTGTTTTTGCACAGCATTCACTAAAAACCTCAGATAATCAACAATTTCGTTTAAGAGTTTTTATCGCTTTATTATCACTTATTCCGTTATTGACTTTAATTGTTTTTGCTTACCAAGATGGTAATACGTTCCGAATTATGCCACGTTATTTGGCTTATTCGTATAGTTTTTCCTTAGTTTTGATTACACTGATTATTAAAGACTTATGGAATAAAAAGCCGATTGTCAAATTTACTACTTACGCAGTTTTTACTGTACAATTCTTTATGGTTTTACGTTTGA
Organism: Emticicia sp. W12TSBA100-4; assembly: GCF_040253585.1. NCBI lineage: Bacteria > Pseudomonadati > Bacteroidota > Cytophagia > Cytophagales > Leadbetterellaceae > Emticicia > Emticicia sp. W12TSBA100-4. Next base: position 132,612 of record NZ_JBELAU010000014.1, on the reverse strand, counting down.
TAAATACTATCTGGAATGATAATGCTCCACGTTATTTTATGTATTTTCCAGAACCTCGCAAAGAGAACCCTTACGAATTTTCTGCACAAACAATTCAGCGAGAATATGCAAAAGGCGATACCGTACTGTATCCTTCTGTTTTTATTGAGAAACGAGGCGGTGTAGGAATGCCCACTTATTCAGTTTCTGATGCTCAGTTGACCAACTTTTATTTACCTAAAGATGCTGAAATTATCCAGCGAGTAAATGTAAATGAAGAGAACAAAATCATTATTAAGAAAGCCAATGGAAGTGAAAAATTGATATTTGATTTTAAAGGAGTTAAATATCGTTATTAATTACCTTAGAGATACTATCTCAAATTTTCGAGATGTGGATAGATTTTCTACCTACAATCATATCCTTACATTATCTATGAAAATTTGTCTTAAATTTAATTATTTGTGCCATCTGCACGGTCATTCTCTTATCTGTAGTAGTAAAGTTTAGAGCACCCATAGAATAAAGTACTCAGTTTTGGATGTTTTTGAAAGTTCAAGACAAAAGCAACAAAAAAGAGGCGTCGCAATTTGCAACGCCTCTTTTTTATTTACCCAATATTGAAATTAGAATTTATACACACGCTTTGTAATCTGTTGCGTTGCTGTACGAAGACTAATAGTATATGTTCCTTCTGAATAATTGCTTAAATCAAGGCGATATTCAGATTGATTTGAAGTCAAAAGAGTTTTTGAAATTACTCTGTTAGATTTATCAGTGATGATAATCATACCAGATTCTTTCAACATATTTTCTGAAACCGAAACCTTAACGGCATCAGCAGTTGGGTTTGGATATACTTGGAATACATCTTCTGCTACAAGGTCGATAGAGGCAGAAACTTTTGCTGGAGTAGTTACCTGTAATACATTGGTGTAATCTGAGTTACCTTTCACGTTAGTGGCTCTTACACGATAGAAATACTTAGTTTTCTCAGCTACAGTTTTGTCAACATAGCTAACCTCATTACGGCCAGTGGATGCTAATTTTGTAAATGTGATGCCATCAGCAGAACGTTCTACATCAAAAGCAGCTTCTTTATTTGAATCATCACCCCATTTCAAGGCAACTTCAGAGGCAGTAGCAGTTCCTTTAAGGTCGTAAGGTGCGTTTGGAGCAGCACTTACCACAACATCAAGTTTTGTTGTTGCAGAATATTTTGAGCTACCATACTTATTTGAAGCATTGACTCTGAAATAATAGATTAGACCTTCTTCAATCGGAATACTTGTAGCCGCTACTGAATTAGAATCGAGGTCTGCTTTCAATACACCAGTTGCAAAAGTACTATCAGTTGATCTTTCAAGTGTAAAGCCCCACTCATCATCAGAGTTATCTTTCCATGTTGTTTTGATTACAGTATTTCCTAAAGCATCATTTGCCAATACCGCTGTTAAATTTGACGGTGCAAACGGAGGTCCCAAAGTTGTAGCAGTTGCTACGTTTGAGTAAGGTGACTGTCCTTGGAAATTTGCCGTTAAGATTTTATACCAATACTTAGTTTTTGGTGTTCCTGTTTTATCAGAATAACTTGCTTCATAATCACCAATTGTAGCAATTCTGATGAAACCATCAGTTGCACTTAGCGATGAACGATAGATTTCTTGTGAAACTCTGTTGTTTGTTACTCCATCTTGAGTTCCTAAATTCCAAGTCAAGTCAATTTGTGTTGTTGAAATTGTTTTTGCAGCTAAATTAAATGCAGGATTTGGAGCTACACGCTTCAATGTTGTTGCAACTAAAAGACCCGATGGTGCACTGTTTCCACCTGTATTGAATGCAATTACTCTGAAAAAGTATCTCTGACCTTCAATTAAGTTTTCTGCTTTAAAGCTTGGATCACCCGATGGAATTGAACCAACAGTTACCCAAGTATTATTATCAACTGATTGTTGAATCAAAAATCCAGTTGCATTACTTGCATTGTTAATCCAGAAGAAACGAATAAAATTCAGACCTAATCCATCTTGCGTTAGGGATGGATTACTTGGTGCAAGTGGAGGGTCTGGAAGAGTTAGGAAAAAATCTGTTTTCGACTCAGGTAAAGCTATTCCTGCACTATTGCGAGATGTTACACGATATGAGTACGAAGTATTTGGTTGAGTAGTATTATCAACATACATGCGTTGTCCAGTACCAGCAACTCCAGGTATAACCGCTATTTGAGTATAATTGCCACCAGTTGTACGTTCAATGACAAATTCCGTCTCGTTATTAGAATTATCAAAGAAATAAAGTGTATTTGTGCGTTGCGAATAAGGAGTTGCTACTGTAGCTCCAGTAACCGCTGCTGGAAGAGCCTGATTAGTAGAAACCATGACTAAATTGCTCCAACATGATGCACTTTTACCTGGTGGTGGGCCATCTGTTGGCATATTTGCCTGCGGAGTACATGTTGGTGGAGTTTCTACGCCATTCTTTAATGCTCTTACCCATATGTAATAAAGCGTATTTGGTTGAAGGCCAGTCAAGGTTATTCCACCTATTGCTGAATTATTTGTAACTGATGTTGTTTCAAAGGAGTACCCAGTCGGGAGAGTTGTATAGGCAATCTGAAACTCACTTTCATCCAATGAATTATCATTCCATGTTAAAGCGATTCGTGTACTATTTCCGCCAACAGGAGTACCTGCAAGGCCAGTAGGTGCAACTGGAGCGACAAACATTGTTGTGTTGGCCGAATTGCCATTCGGATTTGTTGATTTGCTTCCATCTGATGCTTGCACGTGCCAAAACGCCGTCATCAACAAAAAAAGGGATAGAAAATAATTTTTTCTCATAGCTAAACTATCAGTTTATGTTATTAATATTGGGAGGGAAATTTTGTTTTTTTGTAAATATATATGTTTTTATTTATTATAGACACATTCTACTCTATGAAAATTATTTTACGGTAAACTTTATTTTTTTAACCATAGTTTATCCTCGAAATAAATAGTTGATAGTCAATAGACGAACTTAATGAATATTTTAAACATACTATTTGACCGCAATAACAGATATTTCTACATTTACATCTTTTGGTAATTTTGCCACTTGTACGGTTTCACGAGCTGGGGGTAATGAGGTAAAATAGCTACCATAAACTTCGTTTACCAACCCAAAATCGTCCATGTTTTTTAGGAAGATGCTTGATTTGACGATGTTTTCGTAGTTCATGCCTGCTTCTGAAAGAATGTGCCCTATGTTTTCCATTACTTTTTGTGCTTCGGCTTTGAGGTCACCAGATGTGGAGAGTTCAAAAGCGATCTGCCCCGAAACATAGAGTGTGTTTCCAGCTAAAACCGCTTGACTATATGGGCCAATTGGAGCGGGAGCATGTTCTGTATAGATGACTTGCTTCATGTATGAATTTTTTGGATGATGTTTGTTTTTATGAGTGTTTTGTTAAATCTTCAACCATACAATTATAAATTTCGTATGTTTGAAAGACAAAAATCAGAATAAAACTTACAATAAACAATTTTCAAAGCATAATTATTCATAATAAATGACTGACTTTCCAGATAATCAAATTTCTCAAAAATCCCTTTTTTTAAAAGACGAAGCAATTATTATTTTCATAAAAAACCCACAATTGGGGAAAGTAAAAACTCGCTTGGCTGCTACTGTTGGAGATGTGCGTGCCTTAGAAATATACCATATTTTGATGCAACATACAAAGGCAGTAACGAACGATTTATCGACCGAAAAATACCTCTTTTACTCTACATTTGTTGACGAACAAGATATTTGGGAGAATGAAAAATACCATAAATCGCTTCAATATGAGGGGCAGGATTTAGGTATGAAAATGGCTGTTGCATTTACAGAAACATTTCAGAAAAATCATAGCAAGGTACTAATAATTGGTAGCGATTGCCTTGAGCTTAACCAAGAAATCATAAAGAAGGGTTACGAGCAATTGTCTCATAATGAGGTAGTTATAGGCCCAGCTAACGATGGAGGATATTATCTAATTGGTTTTAATTTTAACCGCATCGGAGAGCGTGTAGAGAAGGTATTAAAAGAATTTTTTGTTGACAAAGAATGGAGCCATGAACGAGTATTTCAGGAAGCAATAGAAGTTTGCCAGCAGCAGAATTTGGGTTATTTTGAATTACCGACATTGACTGATGTTGACGAGGAAAAAGATTACCTAAAAACCCAACATTTAGCTATGAGACTCAGCTAAAATTGCGTAATGGAGAGATATAATTTGTGGTAAAACCATGTTTTTATCATCATTTATGATTTGATAATCAGCTATTTTAGCAAATTCCTCATCAGTTTTTTGCCGAGCAATAATCGCCCTGATTTGTTCGTCACTTCGGTGTGGGTCTCGCTCTTGGATTCGCTTGATTCTAACTTCAATCGGGCATTTAACGACAATTATTCTATCTAAATCGTTTCCCTTTCCTGAGGCATTGCTGATGGCAGCTTCACGCAAAATGTAAGGTTGACTTTTGTGAGTAGCCAGCCATTGCTTAGTATCATCAAAAACCCTTGGATGAATAAGCATATTGAGCATTTTAAGTAAATCAGGGTTATCAAAAACTTGGCTGGCTACCCATTTTCGATTATATCGCCCGTTTTCGTCGTAGGATTGGCGGCCGAGTAGTTCTTTTATTTCTTTTCTTAATTGTAAGTCGTTATTAGTGAGCCAATTAGCTCGTGAATCGGCGTAGTAAACAGGCACACCAAGTAGTTCAAAAACCTTGCAAATAATACTTTTTCCCGAACCGATTCCGCCAGTTATACCAATCACTTTCATAGTACAGGTTTTTGTTTTTTTACAAAATATTCCCAAACAATACTTTTCTGATAAATTTTACTAACATTTCTGGGCGATTTTCGTTCTAATCTCGGAATCATCGCATAAAAAGCAAAATGAGCCTTGATAACGGCCAAGAAATCTGCAAATGAACCATCGACCAAAAGTTTTATCCCCGAGATTCCATCCAAAATCAATCTGAGAAGTATAGTAGAAAATAGTTTATCTGCGGGAATATTTTTATAAATCATTGCCAATCCATTTCGATAATTCAAGAAAGTCTTTCTTGGATTTGATTTATGTAAAGTGCCTCCTCCAACATGATAAACTGTTGAGGCAGAAGAATACATGATTTTGTGCCCATTACTTTTCATTCGCCAACACAAGTCAATTTCTTCCATGTGAGCAAAGAAATGAGCATCAAAACCACCTAATTGATGAAAAACATCTGCTCGCACAAACATACAAGCACCAGTTGCCCAAAAAATTTCTTGCGTATCATCATACTGGCCTTTGTCTTCTTCGTAGCTGTCAAATATTCTACCTCTACAAAACGGATAGCCAAGCCAGTCAATATAACCACCTGCCGCACCCGCATATTCAAAATGAGTTTTCTGATGATAACTCCTGATTTTAGGTTGACAAGCCGCAATTGATTTATCTGTGTCCATTAAATCAATAATTGGTTTTGTCCAATTGGCACTTACTTCTACATCCGAATTTAGAAGTACATAATATTCGGCTTCAATTTCTTTTAATGCATTATTGTATCCGCCAGCAAATCCTTGATTATTAGGTAGTTGTATCGTTTTTAAAGTCGGGTAATGGTTTTGAAGAAAAGCCAGCGAACCATCGGTTGAGGCATTGTCGGCAATAATAATTTCGTAGCCATCGGCATTCTCAATGACCGATGGCAAGAAAGTCTCCAGAAATTTTTGTCCGTTATAGTTTAAAATGACTACGGCAACTTTGGTCATAGTATTTTATTTAAAAAGCTTATCTAAATCCATTCCTGGAATATTTGGCATTAATCCTTCAGTTGATTTTTGTAATTCTTCTTTGGCTTTTACCTCAACTTTCTCTAAGGCTTTATTGGTGGCCGCAACGATTAAATCCTGCAAGATTTCACGGTCGCTGGCTTTCATTAAATCTTCGTCGATTTCGATGCTTATCAATTGCTTTTTACCGTTGGCAGTTGCTTTTACCATTCCTGCACCTGCTTCGCCTGTTTCGGTTATTTTGCTCAAGTTTTCTTGTGCTTCTTGCATTCGGGCTTGCATTTCTTTCATTTTGCCTGCCATCCCGAAAAGGTCTCCCATGTTCATATTCCTATGCGTTTAAATTGTATTGCAAATATACAAAAAAGGCAGTCGGTTGAGAACTGCCTTTTGCTAAATAACACGTTTAAATATATTGTTGTTCGATAAATTATCTAATGAGTGTAACCGAACCTACTTTTTCAAATTTTTGCCCTGCTGGGTCTAAACCAAAAATCTTAAAGCCATAATTACCCGCAGGTGCTGGCGAAACACCATCGCTGGTTGTACCATTCCAGCCATCATCTAATTTTCTGCTTTCAAAAATCACATTTCCCCAACGGTCATAGACTTCTAAGTTAAATTGCACAATATATCTTCCTTGAGCAATGAAGGCATCGTTGATGCCATCACTGTTTGGTGAAAAAGCGGTAGGTACGTATAGTTGTGCAGGAGTGATGAATGTGTATTCGTTGGAATAGGCATCGAATGGAAAATCAATGATACTTCCTCCGCCAACATCAATTTTAACTTTTTGTACCCCTCTGATTCTAAACGTCGCAGTGCCATTATTGCCAGGTAAATCTAAAAGTGACTCAATTTGTGCTTTTACCCCTAACGTTGTATTTGGTGTAGCATCTACTGTCGTAATCATCCCACTTTCATCAATTGTTTCAATATAATAATCGACGGGAAAGGTGTCGGGTGTTGGTATAACAAACGGGGTCCAATTGAGTGTATTTGGACGTGCCGAAGTCAAGAAAATACTGCAAAATGATGGTGATGGCTCAGATGTATTGGCACACTCATCTTGGTATTCTACTTTGTAGCAGTATTGCTGCTTACTCGGCTCGACGCTTTTATCGTCATAAAAGTTTTCGGTTGTTTGTTTTACTTCGACAAAGTTTGATGCTCCTCCTTCCGACCGATAGAATATATAATTATTAGCTTTATTTCCCGCCTCGTAAACACTAAATTTAATCGTATTTGTATTTAAAACAGATACAGTACCAATCGTTTTTGGAGGTAGCTTAGCTGAGTTTTTTGGGTCAACAATAATAGTAGGAGATTTTATAATTACCTGATTTGGGGCAGTGCCTATATAAGCGTTAATTTGAAAATTATATTTTTTCTTGCAATCAAGAGCATCAAAAATATAAGTTGTGGCTGTTGGATTAACAGGTTGCCCATTATTAGGATTATCTCCAGTAGGTGATTCACTGTAAGGAATTGTGTATTTAACAACCGCAGGGTCTGGTGAATTCCAATCTATTTTTACTTCTTTTGGACTCGTTACGTTTGCTTTGGGTATAATTGTACAAACTTCATTAGATAGAATAGGGTTATTACAACCATCCAAAGTTTTTAGTCTAAAGCAGTATTCTACTGTTGGGTTAAAGCCAGTCAAGGTTGTGGTTTTAAATGTTTCTCCAGTATTACGTGTTAATTTTATACCTGTATCTGTCCAGGTACCATTTTTTTGCTTCTGTTCAATAATATAAGGCTTACCCTCACTGCCTTCAACCATCGTAATTTTATTGCTTGTTCCACCCGTTAGACCTTCTAATTCACTAATTTTGGGTTTGTTATTCGTATTAAAATTAAAAGGAAAAGGAGAACTATTACAGCCCTTAGCATAACGCCCGACAATGAGTGGCTGACCTGATGGAGTTCCTGAGTAAATGTGTGTTTTGGTGAATGGGAAACTTGTAGGGGCAAGACCTGAGAAATTATCTTCAGTGCCGTCACCCCAGAGGATTCTGTAACCACTGTGTTTATCGTTAACAGCTGACTTTTTGAATGTCAATGTTATTTCGTTAGTTCCGCAAGAACTTATATCAACATCAGGAACTTCTGTTTGTATCAGTTCAAACGCATTACAAGTGATATAAGCAGACCCACTTATATTCATACCTTGCAAAATCCAATAAGTGCCAGGTTGAGTAAAAGTCTTAGAAGTTTCTAATGCTGTAGGAAATGTTATATTATCACCATCTTTAAAGTTAAAAATATACCCTAAATTTGTAAAGTTAGTGCCTCCAACAAGGTCTTTTGCGTTTGATACTATCGCAGTTCCTGAATTATTACTAAAATCTAAGCATCCAACACGGGGGTTGATATCAAAAAAACCACCTGTCAATATTCCACCCCCAGGATTTGTGCACTTTGCTGGCTTAGTCTCTTGCTGTCCAAACGAAAGGGTAGTAATGCAAAAAGCACCTAACCAAAATAAAATAAATTTGATACGGGACATAGTTAAAATCTTTTCATGTGTTCACTCACTCAATAGTTTTTTTAAGCAAAAATCATGCCCGATAGTAGCGGAGTCTATTAGATAACGAAGGTCTGTATGGAATTATTAAGTAAAATTTAAAAAAAATAGCAAGAAATGCAAATGAGTGAGAATAAAATATTTGACTATCTTATTGATAGTCAGTTGATTAAGAGATTGTCGCTGAAAATTACTGTTTGGCGTGATAATTGTTGGGCGGAAATTGAAGATTTACATAGTAAAAGGATTGACTCCTTTAATACTTCCGAAAGTTTCTACTGGAATAAATCTTGCAAAAAGTTCTTCCGAATACCAGCCTTCTGAATGTGTTTTCTTGATTACTTCGGCGTGTTCTCGTTGGCGATACGCAAATTTCTTTACATCTTCCAAACTTGCCCAAACCGAAAAAGTCGCTTGTCGAACAAAGGGCATTTCGCCAATTCCTACCGATGTCACAAAACCTTGAGCATGACCCATTGAGGCAGCAACAGTCGGCACATTTTTCCAGAAACCTGATAATTTCGATAAACGAATGGTTGCACGAGTAAGTACCGCAATCGGACCTTGATAACTGCGGTCGGGTGTGGGTTGTCCGAAAGGCTCTTTGCTGTCCCATTTTCCGTGCGATTCGTAGGGAATACAGCCGATAGTCCATTGTTCATTGGTCAATAATTGCCACCAACGCCATACCAATGAGTTTTTATAGAAGTTTTCCGAATCAGTTTTCTCTTTCCAAACTGCCATCATTCCCCATTGTTGATAGTCGGGGTGAATATCGAAAGTCCCATTTTTGCCACAGCCCAATAATTTCCAAAAAGTAATTCCTTTTGTAAAAAATAGCGGAATGTGAAGAATCGCCATTGAAATAAAGGCCAAAGGAATGAAATATTTTGGGTAACGAACTATGGTGAGTGTGACAAACATTTTAGAGTACAATTAATAAGTAATAGATAAACACTCAAAATAGCATTTAATTATAAAATCCTTCCTATTTTTCTACCAAGATCAACCACCGAAAAGCCCATCTCCATTTGATTTGATATTTTTTGATGCCAGCTTTTTCCAATAAAATTTTCCATTCTTGTCTTGTAAAACCTCGCAAAACTGAGAGTGGAGCATCATTTTTGACCAAATACGACCTAGAAAACAAAGCCGTAAGCCATTTGATTGAATAATAAGCCAACGGGTGACGGTGCAAATCAGCAATGACAAAGCCAATTTTTGCATTTTTGTGCATCCATTGAAGCATTTTTACCAAATCTTCATCTCGGAAATGATGACAAAATAAAGAGTTAAAAATCACATCAGGCTTTCCATTAGGAAACGTAGAGAGTTGATAGTCAGCTATTTCGTATTTGATTTTGGAGTCTTTATTCTCAAACTTTTCAGCAAATCTTACACAATCTTCTTTTAGATCAACACCACCAAGTAGGTGAGATATGCTCTTTTTACTCAAAAACCGACCAATTGCCCTTAGATTATCTCCACCACCGCTACCTATTTCAGAAATAAATAAATTTTCAGAAATATTTGAAAATTTATTTATTTCTGAAATAATTGTATTTTCTATTTGTTTGGTATTTATGTGATTTTCTGAAGTATATGTATTATTTGAATATATTGGATTATTGGGATTATTTTTAATTTCTGAATAAATGTTTTGTTTTAAATAAATGAAATATTTAATTCCATCTAAAACTACTGAATGGCCACCAAGATGCCGATTGATAAAATCAAGTTCACGGAGATTTTGGTAGAGGTCTTCGGTTGGAATATCCTCATTATCAAGGAGTTCGGCTTGGTAGGAGCGGGTATTAAAATTCATCGTTCTAAAATTACACTTTCCATCGTGATGCCAGGCCCGAAAGCTATGGCAAAAATATTGCCTGTTTTGGTTGATTCCATCATTTTTTTCAACACAAATAAAATCGTTGGCGACGACATATTTCCGTAATTTTTCAAAACTTCATACGATTCATTCAAAGCTTCAGCGTCTAATTCGAGTGAGGTTTGTACGGCTTCCAGAATATTTTTTCCCCCTGGATGAATTGCCCAATCGGTGATATTTTCGGTATTTAAACCAAGTTTTTGTAGCGAATTTTCGAGTAGATGCCTTATTTCTTGCTTGATTAGCTTCGGTACGTGGCTTGAGAGTGTCATCAGAAAACCTGTGCTTGATAATTGCCAAGCCATATCTTCTTGGCCACTCAGAGCAATTTGCGAGTAAAATTGCTTAATAGTTAAGCCTCTTGCTTCATTATCTCCACTTATTAAACAAGCTGCTGAGCCATCAGCAAAAAGCGTGGACGAAAGAATGGCATCAACATCATTCGATTTTTGGAAGTGAAGTGTACAGAGTTCGGTACAAACAACCAAAACTTTGGCCGAAGCATCGGCTCTGCAAAAAGCATCGGCTATTTTGAGGGCATGAAGTGCGGCGTAACAACCCATAAAATTGACCGAAGTTCGAACAATATTGGGCGAAAGATTTAGAGCTTGAACCAACTGAATATCAAGACCGGGTGCCGAAAGCCCAGTACAAGTTACCGTAATTAAGTGAGTGATTTCTTGAGTACTGGTAGCATTTTTGTCAGTTTTTAAGCAATCTTCAATAGCTGAAACAGAAAGCTTTACAGCTTCTTGGTTATAGAACGCCATGCGTTTTTCGAGCGATGGCATCGTGCAGTTATCGCCAAAGAAAGCCCACTGGCCACGAGCCAGCGAAAAGTCAGAAAATACAGAATAACGAGTATCTATACCGCTTCTATGATATAAAATTGGGAGGAGTTTTCTGTTTTTTTCGTCGGGATTATTGGCATCGAGCATAAACCGCATGATGTCATTTTGCTGATGACGGTGAACTGGATTAGCGGTGCCGATTGCGATTATTTTTGACATGAAAGAGAATTAAAGGTCGATTGTCCACGGACGACAGACGATGGTTTTTGATAAGTAAATTTTACTTATCATGTGTTAGTTTTTATGCTTGACCGAAATTTACGGCTTTTAGCTAACTAAACACATTCCGTGAATACTCTATATACGAAATCCTTCTCTTTTTGGAGGTCTTGGTATTTTACCAGAAAATGTTCGTTGCTAATACTAAACTGTGTAACGCTCAAAGTCTTTAATTTGTTTTCACGATTCATCTTTATATCGTTTCGTATATCGCCTTTACCTCCGAAATGATGAAAATTTATAACGTCTTCTTCTGTGCAGTTAGGGTTTTTCTGCAAAAAATCCGCAAACCATTGTTCTCGTTCTTGTCTTATTTCAGGCGAATAAAGTGTAACTGACGACCAAATATGAGGCATATGAGTATCAATTTCTTTTTGTACAACTTGGCTGCCCGTCCAGCGTAACTCATTGATTGAAAGTTGTTTGTTTCTATCGATGACTACTAATGTGAATGGTTCGATACCATCAAACTGATAATTTTGGACGAAAGTATCGAAGTTTTGATATTCGTAAAAATCTAAGATGATACGCCCTCGGCTTTGGCGATAGGGTGGTATGTGAATATGTTTTTCAAGTCCACCATTCAATAGGCAAAGTGTAAATCTATCACAACCAGCAATCCATGTTCCACCACCTACTGGGTCTTTGGGGAAAAAGACGTACTGTCCTTCGAGTTCATATTTTCGAGGAGGCAAGGCTATTTCACGCAAAACGCTTTCATCTCGGTTTGAGGTGAAAATATAACCGTCGTTTTTGGTTGGTATGTAGGTTAGAACGCACATGGTTGGTGTATAGGTTATTTGGAAACTGGTTATTGGTTACTGGGGAATTGGTTATTAGTTTACTTGTGTATTGGTTTACTGGTTGATTGATGAATTTGTGGCTGATAGTACCCAATAACTAATCTATTAATAACTAATCTACCAGCAACCAATCTACCAATAACAAACTTACGCACTCATTTCGTGGTGACGAATAGTTGAGTAGGCAATACCAAAGTTTTTAGGAATATTAATGCTTGGAAAGTTTTCCTGTAAACCAATGCGAATAAGAGCATAATGGTGAATAGAATGTTCGACCAAGTAAACCATTTCCCTCATGAAATTTGTTTCTATAAAGTCCTTACTTTCAAGGCAGTAACCGACTGATAATAAGATAGTTTCCTTAGGTTTTTTGATAGAAATGATGTTGTTTTCGATGCTTTCTAATGTTTCTACCGTAAAATAAAGGTCGTTTTCGAGTACTAAGTTTCGTTCACGAGCATCATAATCAACTACGCCATTCGTTTTACCTGAGAGTAAACACTGATAAAATTCCACGACATGACGGGTATGCTGCCCGATACTACTTCCATTAAGTACGGTCAGCGACTTTGTGTATTCATTAGGCGAAAGTTGCTTGAGTAAATCAGTCAATTGTCTGATAACTTCTATATAAACTGAGGTTTTCATTGTAGCGTATTGATGGTAATGAAAATAGTGGCAGTATCGCCGAGTAAAGCACTTTTATCACCAACTTTATACTCAGTTCGGTTGATAGCAAAACTGCCTTTAAATATACCTTGATTGTTAGTTTGAGTAAATATAAAAGGAAATTTTATATTTTTAGTGACATTCCTGATAGTCAGATTGAAATAACCGATGTACTCGTTTTCTTTGGTAGTTTTTTCGATTTTGGTCGAAACCATCGAAATTCGAGGATATTTTTCGGCATCAAAATAATCTTCTCCACGCATTGTATTATCTCTCAGGTTAATTCCTGTATTGATACTTTTTACATCAATCGTTGCTTTTATAGAAGCATTTGCCAGATTCATCGGGTCGAAATTTATCGAACCAGCAAAACCTTTAAATGATCCTTCAGCAGTTGCTCCGAGTGAATGCTTGATTTTGAATGTAATTGCTGCTGTTACTGGTTTCCAATTTTGAGCATAAGCTCCAAGATAGAAACTTAGTGTGCTGATAATCAGTGATATATAAAGAGCTGATTTGCGGTTCATAAGTTAGAATTTGTATGATATTGCTATCATTGGTAAAAGATTTTTTGTACGGAATCGGTCGTTTTCAAAGGTTAGTACTTTATCGGTTGTGTATTCAATGAACTGAAAACTAAGACCTGCCCGAATACCTATTTTATCATTAACCCAATAGCGTGCATAAAGTTCGGAGTTGAGACTTCCTAAATCATTATCGCTTACTAAAAGAAGATTAAATGTCGTTGGCTTAGCCGTTTGGGTACTTTTATTAAGGCTACGTGAATCGCTGGCGTAAAATGTGCCACTCTGTTTACTCCCAAAGCTAATTCCGATTGCATCAATATTGAATCCAACTTCAAACTTTTGACTAAAACTATACTGCAAATGAATAGGTATATTGATATAGCCCGCTCCGATTTTTGATACTTTGAGCGTATCAAAATTACTCAAGATATTTTCTGTAAAAAGTACTTGCGGGCCTTTTTCGCCCGATGTGAGTGATGCAGGGGCTGTAATCAAGTCGGTTCTACCTTTGGCGAAATACGTAAATCTAATACCTGTTCCGATTTTGAATTTCCCCTTTTTTCCCAATCCCCAATTATAATTATAGGATAATGCTGGGGAAAATCCGCTTCCTGCCGCAATTGATACATCAGCATAGCGTTGGTTTTTGCTCTGAGAAAATGATAAATGGTTGATAGTTAGGAGTATAACTATTAAAAAAAGTATTTTTTTCATAATTAAAAGTTTTTGAGATGTAATGATGGGTCTCACAATCGGAAAACTGTGAGATTGAACTTTTATTTTAGGCTGGCACTGCCAAATAATACTGAAAATGCTTTGCACCAAATAACGACTGTAGTTTGTTTTTTTAAGTCAATTGAAGAGGGAATAGAAAGTACATAACTACCGTTGGTATTTACTTTATCCGTTATTTGAATAAAATTGGTTAGTACTTTATCTTCAGCCAAATAGATTCTGAGGTCGGGACCTGGGTCTGTTTTGAAGTTTTCAAATACCAAGTTATAGTTCTTGTTTTTATCTTGATAAATTGATGCTTTTCCAGTTGTAGTATGTACGGCAGACGTAAATGTACCTTGTAAAATCAATGTTTGATTTGCAAGGTCAGTCATTTCGCTGATTGGTGTAGGCGTTGTACTAACGGGGTCAATGGTATCTTTCATGGGCATATTGACCACGATTGATGAAAAATCGGTTTCTTTTTGGCAAGCAGACAAACTAAAAATGAGGGCGGAGATACAAATGATTTTTTTCATAGTGCTTTCTTATTTTGTTGATACAAATGTAGAAAGTCAACGAAAAAACAAATGTCGGCTGGATGACCAAAACTGGCAAGTTAATATTAAGTGTCTGAAAACGAGACAATTACTAAGTCAAAAGAGCTGCGTTTTTGATAATAATTTCGGTTCGGGTATAGTCTAAAATACCTTTTTCTTTAAGGTCGTTGAATAGTGATGTAACCGTTTGGCGAGTACTACAAATCAGACTTGCGATGTCTTGATGAGTAAGATAATTTTTCAAGATAACTTCACCGTTGGCGTTTGTGCCTTCTTTCAAAGCCCAATCTTTTAAGAATTCAATGAGGCGAGTTCGCACATCCTTAAAAACCAGATTAGCATAACGATTTTCGAGGCGTTTTAGTCTAAAACCCATCCATTTGGTATAACGAAGTGCTAAAGCGGGGTTTCGTTCGATGATACTTTCAAAATCATCCATTCGGAAACTACAACAAGTTACATAGTCAGAGACAGCAATCGCATATTCATCAAGTGTTTGGTTGGTTAATGTAAACTGCCCGAATAAATCTCCTTCTTGGAGAATATCCTTTACAATTTCGTTGCCTTTGGCATCAATTTCTACAATTTTTATTGTTCCTCGTTTTAATGTATAAACTCGGCTCGACTCATCGTGCGAAAAGTAAATGATTTCGCCTTTTTTTGCAGTTTTGAAGTTAGTAATCAGACAAATTTCTTTCAGTTCGGCCGAACTCAAAACATTCATTAACTTGTGGTTGTGTAAATGCCAATATTTTGTTTCGAGATTCATAAAAGTATCTTGCTTGAAGGTTAGTTTATTGAAATACGAGAAAAATACTTAAAAGGTTAAAGATGTATATAAAAATCTGAAGAGTATTGTTGAGAAGAAATGTTTTAAAGTATTAGAGTTCGTTGAATAAACTTAAATCCCAATTCTTATCGGCTTGATAATACAGTTTGCCATTTGTTACCACAAGTGGGCTGTCGATATTATTATGATACAACGACCCCGTTCCTAAACCTTGAGGAAGGGTGTTTTTGTATTCAGCCGTAAATTGAGAGATGGCATTCAAACCAACGTTCGATTCGAGTGCCGATGTCATCCACCAACCAATGTGCAGACGTGAAGCAATCTCAATCCATTCTCGGCAGTGCTGCAAACCACCCAAAAGTGTGGGTTTCAGAATAATATAAGTCGGTTTGAGTTTTTTGAGCAATTGCATTTTCTGTACGTAATCACTCACACCAATCAATTCTTCGTCAAGTGCAATCGGAATTGAACTATTTTGGCATAATTCGGCCATTGCTTCAGGCTGATGCTGTTTAATTGGTTGCTCAATGCTATGTATTTGATAACTAATGAGTTGTGAGAGTTTTTGGGGGGCTTCTTCGGGGGAAAATGCTCCATTCGCATCAATCCTAAGTGTGATCTGTTCGGCCGAAAATTGTTGACGAATACTGGCCAGAATTTCTAATTCTTCCGTAAAATTTATTGCCCCAACTTTCATCTTGATGGTATCGAAGCCTGCCGCCAGTTTTTCATCGACTTGGGCAGTCATAAATTCTTTGCTTCCCATCCATACAAGTCCATTGATATTAATTGCTTTCTGACTTTTCGAGAAATCATTCTCAAAAATAATTCTTCGTCCGCCATTCATTACATCGAGTAGGGCTGTTTCAAAACCAAATTTGATAGAAGGCAGACGGTCGTCGATGAGTTGCGAAAGAATAATATTGATATTCCATTCAAAAACCTCAAGGTCGAGATTATTGAAGGTATCGCAGATTTCTTGTAGAATTTGCTCGAAATTTGGGAAGTCGTCAATACTAAGTCCTTTCAATGGGGCAGCTTCTCCTAAGCCAAAAACCGACGGGTTTTCAGAATCGAAGATTTTCAAGAAAAAAGTATCTTTCTCGGTATAGACACCACGTGAAGTTCCGGCCTCAAACTTGAACTTTAAAGTGTGCTTCAACCATTTGACTTTCAGACCCATTGAAAAATGCTTAATTTTGGCAAAAGTACAGAAACTTTTGTTTTTTATGACACAAATCGGCGATTTATATGCTTTTCGAGCAGTTTGCTCTTGAAAGAATGGATAAATCTACAAAAATCGAACCAAATGAAGGTTATTTTCTATCTGCTAAAAATAATACTTTTTCCGTTATATGGGCTTTATTATGCCGTAATTTTCTTACGTAATTGGTTGTTTGATGCAGGTTTTATAAAATCAATTTCGCCTAAAGTACTGACAATCAATGTCGGGAATCTGAGTTTGGGTGGAACTGGTAAAACCCCACACGTAGAATATTTAGTCAGACTTTTGAGCGATAAATATAAAGTAAGTACATTGAGCCGAGGTTATGGCCGAAAAACAAAAGGTTTTTTATTGGCTGATGAACAAGCAACTGCCCAAACGATTGGCGACGAACCGATGCAGTATTATCTGAAGTTTAAGGATAAAATAAATGTAGTTGTCTGTGAAAATAGGGTAGAAGGGGTTGACGAAATACAAAAAAAGTTTGCAGATAATCAGATAGTTATTTTGGATGATGCCTTTCAACATCGCAAAATTGCTCCACATTTAAATCTTTTACTTTCAGATTATAATAAGACATTTTATGAAGATAGTTTAGTGCCTTTTGGTCGGCTGCGAGATATTCGGCAAAGTGCCAAACGTGCCGATGTGGTTATTATCACCAAATGCCCACGACAGATTACTGAGCAAGAAAAAGAAAATATTCGGAGAGAAGTTTGGGCTTACACAAAAGCGGAAGTTTCCGTGTTTTTTTCGAAAATTAGTTATCAAGAAATTACTTCTTATGCTTCAAAAAACAATTTTGATGCTACAAAAAATATTGGAGTTTTGACGGCTATCGCTAAACCCGAAGCTTTTATAAAATATCTTTCAGATAAGCCTTTAAAAATTGAAAAAAACTTTGATTTTCCTGACCATCATGCCTTCTCGAGAAAAGATATTGATAAAGTTTTGGGAGAAAGCAACGAAAGCTTACAAATAATTACTACTGAAAAAGATATGGTAAAGCTAAAACCACAACTTTCGGAGAACGAGATAAAACGTTTTTTTTATGTGCCTATCGAAATTGAGATTGAAAATAAAACTGCGTTTGATGCGTTAATAAATGCTGAAATAAATACATTCATTTTACCAAGTAAATAGCCGATAATGAAAGAAAAAGTCCTATTATTTATACTTACGATATTGAGCTTAAAAGGAATTTCTCAAGAAAAATTGGACTATAAACGAACATGGGTTTTTATGGTCGGAGTCTTAGAATGGGCAGATGCCAAGACTTTTGCATCGTTTGATAAAAGAGGTAGAGTTGATGCCAAAATTATGAAATTCTTTGAAAAACAAGGTGTGCCAGCTAACCAGATGCTTTATATAAAAGACCAAAATGCTACCACAAATGCTGCCAGAGAGGCATTTTCATCTTTTCTGAAACAAGCCAAGAAAGGCGATATTTTGTTCTTTTATTATTGTGGACACGGCTATAAAAATGATGGTGGAAAGGTCTGTTTTGCCAATTACAAAGGTGCAGATTGGACTGCCGAAGAAATTGTGAAGACTGTAAACGAAAATTTTGCTGGAAACACCGCATTGTTTACTGCTGATTGTTGTAATTCGGGTGGTTTGGCTAAGGAAGTTCAGAAATATAAAGTCCGAAATTACGCTGCTCTCAACTCAGTTGTGCCAACCAATGTTTCGACTGGAAACTGGACTTTTTCAAATGCTTTATTATATGCCCTCGAAGGCCGAAATTTTGTTGATACCGATAATAATGGGGTAATTCAACTTGAAGAATTATCGCAATATATTGATGCTGAAATGGCAGTTGTTGAAGGTCAAAAAGCATCCTATTTTATTCCCGCAAGTATGAAAAACTGGACTTTGAGTAGCGGAATAAAAGCCAAGAAAAATAATAGAATTGGCGAGAGAGTGATGGTAGATTATGACGGAACCGATTGGCTTGGATTTATTGAAGGCGTAGAAGTAGATAACAAACTAAAAGTCAGGTTTTATAGCTATACTAACAACGAAGTTGATATTGTTGAGCCTTCAAGAGTGAAGCCTTTTAAGTGTGCCAGTGATTTCCCGATTGGGGCATCTGTAAAAGTGTATAGTTCAAGTGATGAAAAATGGTATCCAGCAAAGGTTTTGAAGAAATTTTCGTGCCTGCATTATATTCATTACACTGAATATGATAATGAGTGGGATGAATGGGTAGCACCAACTAATATTAAAAAGTAATAATTTTTTTAAAATATGCAGCTACTGCTTCAACAAAAGTTTTCTCAACTCATCAAATTAAAAGCCGATGAATTAGGCTTTGATGCTTGCGGTATATCGAATGCTGAATTTTTGGAGGAAGAGGCCCCACGTTTAGAAAAATGGCTCAACCTAAATTATCACGGAAAAATGGCCTATATGGCCAATCATTTTGATAAACGCCTTGACCCACGTAAATTAGTTGATGGAGCAAAATCAGTTATTACAGTCATTCTAAACTACTTTCCTGAACAAACTTTACCCGAAAACGATGATAATTATAAAATCTCAAAATATGCTTACGGCACAGATTATCATTTTGTGCTGAAAGATAAACTCAAAGATTTGATGACCTATATTTCGGAAGAAATCGGTGAGGTAAACGGTCGAGTATTTGTAGATTCTGCTCCTGTGATGGATAAAGTTTGGGCAAAAAAGAGTGGAATCGGCTGGGTTGGTAAACACACAAATCTGATTACGAGAGAAATCGGGAGTTTTTTCTTCATTGGAGAAATCATTTGTGATTTAGAGCTTCAAGCCGATGTTGGAATGAAAGATTATTGTGGAACTTGTACCCGTTGCGTAGATGCCTGTCCAACCGATGCCATTACGCAGCCTTACGTGGTTGATGGCTCGAAATGTATTTCTTATTTTACGATTGAACTCAAAGAAGCCATTCCCGAAGAAGTAAAAGGGAAATTTGAAAATTGGATTTTTGGTTGTGATATTTGTCAAGATGTTTGTCCATGGAATCGTTTTTCTCGACCAACGCAAACCCCAGATTTTAAACAACACTCTCATTTGGAGCAATTTACAAAAACCGATTGGGAAGAAATTTCACAGGAGGTTTTTCAAGAGGTTTTTAGAAGAAGTGCCGTTAAACGCACAAAATTGGAGGGTTTGAAGCGAAATATTGAATTTGTGAAGCTAAGCTAATAGGTGATTTACGTCTTCTTCTTCGAGTAAATCATGTAAATTTAAAACTACACCTTCCATCACTACAACATCTTTATTCCAGTCTAAAATTTGTGTCGTTTCATTTTTTGAAAACACAAATATTTTCTTGTGTTTGGTAAGTACCCAAAGGATTCTTTCAGTACCAAAATTCATCATTTCATCTGATTTTGAAAAAACATAATCTAAATCTTTATCAGTTTCAATTTTTACATCAACTTCTATGGCAATTTCGGGAGCTATTTCAAAGTATTTATCATTCAAAACTACTTTTTCTTTTAAAAAAATGCCAATATCGGTTGCAAGATTATTCTTAGTTCCTAAATGAAGTCCTGTTTCGTTGGTAGTGAGTGAATATTTTTTTCTATTTATTTTTGAAAATAAAATACCTGAAATAAAAGCAACCAAAAATGATTGCAAAGAGCTGCTCCCCATAATTTCTTCGATTTGTTTAGTACCATTCATTACACTTTTGTAGCCTTTGTAGTAGTAAGGTTTACCATTTACTACTTCCCTAATATATTTTGCAGGGATTTTTCGTGTTCGGGTTTTGATTTTTTCTTCTACTGGCTTTACCATATTCTTGTTTTTTTTACGAAAGTAAAACAATTTATGAATAATTTGCAATACAATTTAAAGTGAAAGATGATGGCAAAAGACAATTTTTCTAAGCAAGCGAGCATTTATGCACAGTTTCGTCCAACGTATCCCAAAGTGGTTTTTGATTATTTGAATGAGGTAGTAAAAAACAAAAATACTGTCTGGGATTGTGCCACAGGCAATGGCCAAATGGCAAGAGAACTCGCCAAAACTTTTGAGAAAGTTTATGCCACCGACATCAGCCAAAAGCAATTAGATAATGCTTTTCAAGCTGAAAATATAGTTTATTCGATAGCAAAAGCTGAAGAAACTTTGTTTGCTGATAATACTTTTGATTTGATTACGGTTGCTCAAGCCATTCATTGGTTTGATTTTGAAAAATTTTATGCCGAAGTCAATCGAGTGGCAAAGTCTGGGGCTGTTTTGTTTGTAATTGGCTACTCTATGCCTCGTTTTGAAGGAATAATTGATGAGATTTTGCAGGATTTTTATTGGAATGTCACTGGTCCATATTGGGATGCTGAGAGAAAACATTTAGATAATCGACTCGAAAGTGTGCCGTTTCCGTTTGAGAAAATCGAATGCCCGCATTTTACAAATGAATATCGTTGGACGCTCGAAATGGCGGAGGGATATTTTAATTCTTGGTCTTCAATTCAGCATTACATCAAGAAGAATGGTAAAAATCCTGTCGGAGAAGTAATTGATAAATTAAGAGAATATTGGAAAGAAAAACAACGAGTCGAATTTCCGTTATTTACAAAAGTTGGAAGAATTTGAGGAATAAAATTCTGTTGACTATCGACCGTGGACTACTTATAATCTCTAATATCAACAATATTATTGCAGAAAGCATACTCATTTGGCTGATTCGAGCATATAATCAGCAATCGGTCAGTTGTATGTTTTTCGATTTGTTCGAGATACCAAGCCGTTCCCTGAGCATCAAGATTTGAAGTTGGTTCGTCGAGCAGAATGATTGGAGCTTCAGAATAAAACGCTAAACCGAGTTTAAGGCGTTGCTTCATTCCCGACGAAAAATTCTTGACAATTTTATCTTTATGCGGTGCAAGCTGTATTTTTTCGATGAGTTCGGCAGCAGAAAGATTATCTTTGAAAGGTTTGAATTTTTGGTGAAATTCAACCGATTCGAGCAACGTAAATTCCTCTACCAATTCGAGATAAGGTGCAGCGATTACGATTTTTTTATAAATATCATCAATCGAAACTTCTTGATTAATATTGTTATACGAAATTTTTCCTTCGGTATGAGGCATAATGCCAATCAAAACCTGCAAAAGAGTAGATTTTCCGCTGCCATTTGGTCCGACGAAGGTATAGTTTTTACCTGCCTCGAAACTTAAATTGACATTTCGGAAAATCCATTCTTTACGAAATTTCTTACCAAGATTTTCTAATAGTATATTCATCTAACAAAACTCCCCCTTTAGGGCGGTCAGTCGTTACTGGTAGGGGATTATTCTTCCGCTCCTTTTTTAACTGGACTTTTGATGATTCCTCGCTCTGAATTTGATATAAAATTCAAAATATCATCACGCTCTGGAGTAGCAGGGAAATCTAATTCTACTTGCGTGATTGCATCAGTATTATTTAATCCACGTAAGTAAATCGAACGATAAATACTTTGTATTTCTGCTATTTTTTCGTCAGAATAACCTCTTCTACGTAAACCAACTGAGTTGATTCCAGCATAAGAAAGAGGTTCACGAGCAGCTTTAATGAATGGCGGAACATCTTTACGGATTTGTGAACAACCTCCGATATAAGTATGTTTTCCAATTTTAACAAATTGCTGAACTGCCGACAAACCACCGATATTAGCAAAATCGCCAACAGTAATATGTCCTGCCAGTTGCACACAGTTGGCTAAAATTACATTGTTTCCGACGATACAGTCGTGAGCAATATGAGCATAAGCCATAATTAGGCAGTTTGCTCCGATTTCTGTACGGTGTTTATCTACAGTACCACGATTGACGGTTACGCACTCACGAATAGTGGTGTTATCGCCAATGATAGTTACAGTGTTTTCGCCTTTAAATTTCAAATCCTGCGGAACGGCTGAGATGACAGCTCCTGGAAAAATCTTACAGTTTTTGCCAATTCTGGCACCTTCCATAATGATAGCGTGCGAACCTATCCAAGTTCCTTCGCCAATTTCTACGTCTTTGTGGATTACAGCAAACGGTTCTATGACAACGTTTTGTGCAACTTTTGCATCGGGGTGTATATACGCCAACGGTTGATTCATTTGATAGAGTTCTGAGTTCTGAGTTCTGAATTCTTAGTTATTTGTTGTGAGTATTTAAAAAACTCAGAACTCAGAACTCAGAATTCAGCACTTTTATCTTGTGTATTATTTTGCTTTTTTTACTAATCGGGCGGTCATATTAACGTCACAGACGAGGGTTTTGCCAACCCATGCTTCTCCGTGCATTTTTGCTACACCGAGTCTGATAGGAGCAAGAAGATTACATCTGATAATTAACGTATCGCCTGGTAAAACATTGCGGTAGAATCTACAATTGTCAATTCCAACCAAATATGGCCAATAGGCTTCTGGGTCGCCCGTTGAGGTAAGTACTAAAACACCGCCTGTTTGTGCAATCGCCTCAATTTGGAGTACTCCTGGCATGACTGGATTGTCAGGGAAGTGACCTGTAAATTGCGGTTCGTTCATTGTAATATTTTTCACTCCAACTACCGTATTTCCATCGAGGTAAACAATCTTATCTACGAGAGCAAACGGATAACGGTGGGGTAAGAGGCGAGCAATATCGCTAACATTAAATACAGGCGGCGTATTTGGATCGTATTGCGGTGTACTTTTTGCTGAATCCGCTATTTGTTTTTTTATTTTTTTAGCCAAAGCCACGTTTGGCGTGTGTCCAGGGCGTGCTGCCAAAATATGTGCTTTCAATGGGCGACCAATCAAGGCCAAATCGCCCATAACATCAAGCAATTTGTGGCGAGCTGGTTCATTAGGAAAACGTAATGGCATATCATTTAAAATGCCAGTTTTTCCAACGCTGATTTTTTCTTTATTGAGTAATGTTGCTAAGTTTTCGACTTCTTCTTCTGAAATTTCACGGTCAACAATTACTACGGCATTATCAATATTTCCGCCTTTGATTAAACCTGCTTTGAAAAGTGCTTCGAGTTCATGCAAGAAAACAAATGTACGACAAGGAGCAATTTCTTGCTTGAAAAGACTAATATCGTGCAATTGAGCATGCTGACTGTGCAAAACCGTTGAATTATAGTCAACCATTACCGTTAGGCGATAGTCATTGAGTGGCAGAGCCGCCAATTCGATGCTTTGGTCGTCGTTGCGGAAATGAATCGCTTCTTCGATTTCGTAGTAATTACGTAAAGCGTGTTGCTCTTCAATGCCAGATTCTTCGATTAAATCTACAAATTGAATGGCACTTCCATCAACAATTGGAATTTCTGGACCGTCGAGTTGAATTAAAACATTATCGATCTGAAGGCCAACCAATGCCGATAAAATATGTTCAGTGGTATGTATTCTTACACCCTCTTTTTCCAAGACCGTACCCCTTGAAGTATCAACAACGTAATCAACGTCGGCTTCTACAATCGGCTTATTCGGCAAGTCAATTCTTTGGAATTTATATCCGTGATTGACCGCTGCAGGTTGTAAGAGCATGGTTACTTTTTCGCCAGTGTGTAAACCTACACCTGTGATTGATACTACTTTTTTGAGGGTTTGTTGTTTAACATTCATTGTAAATTCTACTTATTTTCTTAGGCAAATGTATTTGTTATATCGAATAGAGGAATTGCTTATATTTTGATTTTATGCTAAAACACCTTGTTGATTCAGCTCTAAGAGTTGTTCTTCGAGGGCTTTTATTTGTTTTTCGAGGGCAGGCAGTTTGCGTAAAACTGCCATCGAACGCAAGTATTCGGTTGCATCGAAGGCTGGATTGCCGTTGAGTGAGGTTCCTGCTTTCTTGACACTTTTTGTAAGACCTGCTTTACCTCCTGCTTTTGTTCCATCGGCTATAGTAATATGTCCATTGACACCCACTTGGCCTCCTAACACACAATTTTTTCCGATTTTGGTCGAACCTGCCACGCCAGTTTGAGCGGCAATTACGGTGTTTTCTCCAATTTCTACATTATGAGCAATTTGTACCAAATTATCAATTTTTGCTCCTTTACGAATAATCGTTGATCCCATCGTGGCACAATCAATGGTTGAGTTTGAGCCAATGCTCACATTATCTTCGAGTATTACATTTCCCAACTGTGGAATTGTCTTGTAAGTTCCATCGGCTTGCGGAGCAAAACCAAAACCATCGCTGCCAATGACAGCTCCAGAATGAATTACGCAGTTGTTTCCGATCACACAATTGGCATATATTTTTACACCAGCATAAATAATCGTATTGTCGCCGATGCTTACATTATCACTGATATATGCTTGTGGGTAAATTTTTACATTTTTACCAATTTTGCAGTTTTTGCCAATATACGAAAATGCTCCTTGATAGATGCTTTCACCAACAGAAGTTCCTTCGCCCACAAAAGAAGGCTGCTCGATACCCATTTTAGAAGCATCCAGCATTTTCTGATATTCTTCTAAAAGTTGCGTAAAGGCTGTATATGGATTTTCAACAAGTATAAGTGTAGTGGTATAAGCTTTGCGAGGTTCAAAGTTTTGGCCTACTATTACGGCCGTTGCATTGGTTGTGTAGAGAAAAGGTTCGTACTTTTCATTGGCGAGAAAAGAAATATCGCCCGTAGTACCTTCTTCAATTTTGGCTAACTGACTGATAGTGAGGCTTTCGTCTCCTTTTACTTCACCATTCAGTAGGTGTGCTATTTGCTTAACCGTAAATTTCATCATGTTTGGTGTTGTGCAAGCTGATATTCTTGCTGAAGTTTTGCGTTAGTACTTTTCCATTTAGTTGTACAGACTATTTATATATCCGAATTCAATAATTTTATTTAAAAATAATCTTTAAATAATACAAAAAGCTATCTTATTGTCGCAAAATCATTGCAAAGATACGTTTTTGCCCCAACATACATAGTATTTTTTCACGATGTTGCTCAATGCCTTGATAGTCGGTAAGTCAGAAGCATCGGCAATATCTACTACATTTCGGTTTTTTGTAAGGATATTGATTGTTTCATCGCCCGAAACATAGCCTTTGTTGCTTACATCGCCTTCAGTAATAAAATATCTTAGCTCGTTTTCGGCAATACCTTTTTCGAGTAATGATTCTTTAATATTTTCGATAAATGATGCCTCAATCGGGAAATTAGAAATCTTGACTTTGTACAAATTTCGATTTAGTAAATCTTTACAGATTGTCGATAAAATTTTGTCGGAATGGTGCTGCCAAGTTTTTATACACGCCCAAATATCATAATCATCAATTTCGGTAAATGCTTTTAGATATTTTTCATCATTATCAAAAGATTCAAGCGAAATATCTTCTTTCAAAAACAACGAAAATGATGGTGTAATAAATAAAGTTTCCCCTGATTTTATTAATTCTCTGGCCCGACCGATAATCTGAATGAGCATCGCTTCGGTACAAATTGAGGTTTTATGCAAATATACTTGCCAATACATTAACCGACGTGCGTTCAAAAAGTTTTCGACACTCAGCAATCCTTTTTCTTCAACAACTAATTGATTATCAACCACGTTGAGCATTTTTATGATGCGGTCAACGCCAATTGTGCCTTCGGCAACACCTGTAAAAAAGCAATCACGGTTGAGATAATCCATTCTGTCCATATCAAGTTGACTTGAAATGAGTTGATGAAAAAACTCTCGGTGATAAGTACCATTAAACATTTCAATTGCCAAATCGAGTTGTCCGCCAAACTTTTGATTAAGTTTCTCCATCAGTAAAGCCGAAATATGCTCGTGATGCACATCGTTCAAGATTGTATATTCGAGTACGTGTGAAAATGGCCCGTGACCAATATCGTGCAATAAAATAGCAATTTGTGCCGCCTCAATCTCTACATCGAGCAAATAGTGTCCTTTGGTTTGCAAAACTTGCAAGGCTTGCCCCATAAGGTGCATTGCCCCCAATGCATGATGAAAGCGAGTATGCAAAGCCCCTGGATAGACGTATTCGGCCATGCCCAGTTGTTTGATACGACGTAAACGCTGGAAAAAAGGATGCTCAATTAAATCATAAATTAAATCAGAAGGTACGCTAACGAAGCCATAGACAGGGTCATTGAATATTTTACGTTTGTTGGTCATGCTTTTCAATTAGCGTTGGCGAGTGTACAAAGTTAATATTTTATTTTTTGATGCTTCTCTACAACAACACAAAGAAGAAAATTTTAGTTGTGAAGAGGAGAAAAATGAGGATAAAATTTTGTAGTGAATCAAGAAATGCCTAATTTTGCAACACGAAATCAATAAAATGGTTTTAGGGCCTATAGCTCATTCGGTTAGAGCAACTGACTCATAATCAGTAGGTGCCTGGTTCGATCCCAGGTGGGCCCACTTCTTAAATAACTGATAGTCAGTATCTTATATAGAGAATTTCATTTGTTGAAATTCTCTATTTTTTTTTGTTGCACAATAAAATGCACAACATCCTGATTGTTTTACTGGTTTTAAGTATAAATAATCTAAATTTTCCACATACATTTTCAGTAGTTTTTGGTTGAGGTAAACTGTCTCAAAAGATGTGGACAACAAAATATGTGCTGTACCCCATAATTTAGACAGTTCCGATAATTGCAAACTTGTTTAAATTTACAGAATTATGAGCAAAAACAAACGCAGAAACTTCGGTGCCGAATTTAAGGCAAAAATAGCGATAAAAGCTATCAAAGAAACTCAAACGCTTTCAGAGTTAGCCGCTAATTACGAGCTACACCCTAACCAAATTAGAGAGTGGAAACAACATTTTTAGAGAGAGCAAGCCAAATATTTAGTACGAATGTTAATAAACGAAAAGAGCAACAAGAAGATGTATCGGTTTTATATGAGCAGATAGGTCGTCTGAAAATGGATATAGAATTTCTTAAAAAAGTTATAGAGAAACCCTCGTGTGCACGGGTTAAGTTAGTTGAAAGAGAGCATCCATCAATTAGTGTTAGTCATCAATGCGATGACTTATTAGATGTGTGCCGTTCGAGCCTCTATTACAAACCAATTGGTCAGTGAGTGAATTGAATTTGACCTTGATAGCAGAGTTAGATAAGCAATATCTAAAAACGCTATTTGACCATTCATTTGCAAAGCATAGGATATACTATTAATCATAAAAAGGTTAGGCGTTTACTGCGAAGAATGGGTATAGAAGCGATTTATCGCAAGCCAAACACATCAAAATCTAATAAAGAGCATGAAATTTATCCTTATTTGCTAAGAGGGCTGAAAATTATTCGACCTAATCAGGTATGGGCAACCGATATTACCTATATTCCAATGACAAAGGGATTTATGTTCTTGATTACTATTGTTGATTTATTTTCACGAAAAGTCTTAGCGTGGTCGGTTAGCAATACGATGGAAGCCGAAGGGTACACGTCAGTCATTGATTCAAAAATTTTAGCAAACACAAGCTACACACAACCCTAACTGTTCATTTGTCACCAATTTTTTCCTTGTTAATAAATTTTTGGTCTTTTTATTGATACAGTATTATTTGAGTATAAACGCTTTAAAATGTACTGTTCATGTCATCAAGAAAACTTATCCCCCAATTTATTAAAATACATTTAATACTATTTCTGTATTTTGCCATCTTAGCAGAACTGTCTTTTGCAAATACGAACAAAATTATTAGAGAAATAGACCCATGTGCTGCTAATGTTCTAAAAAGTTATAACATTAGTAGCCCCCAATTTTTATGTTCTGACCCCAATATAAATGGATTCGTGTTTTCAATTGAAGGGCAAGATGTTAGTACTGGATATTACATTTTAAAACCTAACTCTAAACCGATTTTGGTTGAATACACTGATGGAACTTTTAGGTTGGAACTAACAGTAGTGATGAAATCAGATATAACGAAAGAGTATCTGATTGAAATGTCTGGGTCTGTAAAAAGTATCAATATACCTGAAGTTGGCTTGACACCTGCTCAAAATTATTGTGCAAGTACAAACACTGAAGGATGGGTGTTTTATAACCGTTTTTTAATGAGGCTCACTGGTAAAAATGCAAACGCAGGACAATTATTTGAGTTTAATTCGCCCCAGAGTAATGGTCATACCTTTCAAATTGGTCAAGGGGCAAATACGTGGCAACCAACTTTAGGTACTGGTCTGTGGTTTGATAATGCAAACACACATGGTGGAACTGCAACAATCAAAGGTGATTTACAAATATCTCTGGCACCTTATGAATGTTGTAAGAAGCCTATTTGTGTACCTTTTACAATTATGAAAAATAATTAGTGGACCTGCAATTAGTAAATGCCTAAAGGTATATTTTTTTTAGGCCTCTTTATTTGAACATTATCAGACTTGAATAACTCAAGAGTTTTGAATAGTTCCAATTTTCGTTAGTTAATCTTATTATCAAATAAAATTTGGTTCTTTATCTCCATTACATGTTTTCTACATACAATTCTGAAACAAAAATACATTTGCAATAAATTGGCCAAGTTAATTCCTGAATTGTATGATACCAAAAAAAGAGACTGCCCTTTTCGAGACAGTCTCTTATATAGAAAATTTTTATTTGTTGTTTTACAAAGCCGCTACTGTACGCTCTACAAACTTAGTCAAATCAGCACCAGTCAACATTCCTTGAGCTAATAATCCTAAATCGTATAATTGCTTCGTTAGAGCTTTTTGAGCACCTGCATCTTCTGTTTTTAGCAATTTAGCGATCAAACTGTGGTTTGAATTAATTACCACATTATTCGGCATTGGCATTGAGCCAAACATATCACCTTGGCCGCTGATGCGTTGCATATCTTTCCAACGACGCATAAATTCTGGCTGTACTATTGTTACAGGGACTTCATCCGCTGGAAGCGACTCTAACTGAATCGTATTTGCACCTGCAACTTCCTTGAATAACTCTTCTACTTTTTTCTTCTCATCATCGCTCAAAACGCTTTCGAGGTTCAAGCCTTTATCAATCAATTTGTCGATGCTGTCAGAGTCAACACGCTTGAACGTTGTCTTTTCGAGTTTCGATTCTAAAGCGTTGATAAAGTGGGCATCCAAAGGTGAATCCATCACTAAAACATCATATTCACGCTTTTTGGCCGATGCAATAAATGCATCTTGCTGGTTTACATCATTGGCATATAAGAACACCACACTTTCATCTTTGTTAGTTTGAACTGCCTGTACTTTCTCACGGTATTCGTCGAGTGTAAGATGTTTATTACCAGCATTTTTCAATAAGATAAATTCTTTTGCACGGTCGTAGAATTTATCATCCGATACGATTCCGTATTTCACGAACACACCCACACTTTCCCATTTTTCTTCAAAACCTGTTCGGTCGTTGCGGAAGATTTCTTGTAGTTTATCAGCTACTTTTTTAGTGATATGTGAATTGATTTTCTTCACATTACCATCAGCTTGCAGATAGCTACGGGAAACGTTGAGCGGAATATCTGGTGAATCAATCACACCATGAAGCATCTGCAAGAATTCTGGAACAACGTCTTTTACATCGTCAGTAATGAAAACCTGACGGCTATATAATTGTACTTTATCACGATTCAGCTGGAAGTCTTTCTTAATTTTCGGGAAGTATAACACACCCGTTAAGTTGAACGGATAGTCAACGTTGAGGTGAATCCAGAAAAGTGGTTCTTCGCCAAAAGGATATAATTCTTTATAGAAAGCTTTATAGTCTTCATCGGTTAATTCTGACGGAGATTTTGTCCAAATTGGATTTGGATTATTGATTACTTTTCCATCAAATTCGATTTCTACTGGTAAGAATTTAGCGTATTTTTCAAGAATTCCGCTGATTCTGAAATTATCTAAGAACTCTTCTGAGTCGGCCGCAATGTGCAAGATGATGTCAGTTCCACGCTCTGCTTTTTCGGCTTCGGTGATTTCAAACTCGGTGCTACCATCGCAAACCCAACGAGCAGGAGCGTCATCACGGAACGATTTTGAGATAATTTCTACGTTTTCCGACACCATAAATGCCGAGTAAAAACCTAAACCAAACTGACCGATGATTTGGTTTGTATCTGGCGTATCTTTGTATTTTTCTAAGAACTCCTTCGCACCAGAAAATGCAATTTGATTGATGTATTTTTTAATGTCTTCGGCACTCAAACCAATTCCTTTGTCAGAAATAGTAATTGTTTTTGCTTCTTTATCAACCGAAACTTTGATAGTCAAATCGCCCAATTCACCATTGAATTCACCCATTGAAGACAATTTTTTTAATTTTTGTGTGGCATCAACGGCATTTGAAACTAACTCACGTAAGAAAATCTCGTGGTCAGAATAAAGAAACTTTTTAATGATTGGAAAAATATTTTCCGTGTTAATCGAAATTGTACCTTTTTCAGCTACCATAATATGTTTTAATGTATAATGTAAAGTGAATAATGCAAAACAGACGTTTTTACATGAAAAAGTCAGCGAAACCTATCTCATCAAAGGCTGTTCCAAAGCACAAAAAACTGACAGATTGTCAGATATAAGTTAACAGTCGGCAGTCAATAGTCCACCATAGACTGCTTGAAAAGTATAGTTCAAGGCTGATTAACTCGCTAAACATCGTTCATCGTTTTAATATTTTCTACGAACTGACTAAAAATAATTATGTAAGGTTTTATACTAATTTTGCTCAAAATAATGTTTATTCGGTTAATTAGTTTTATTAAAACCAACCACAAAAACAACCGTGAAAAAATTTCTTATTATTTGTTCATTTCTTGCTATTGTTTCAGAATCTTTTGCTCAAGCCGAATATCATACGCCGTTCAGATGGGATATTGGTATGCACTACGCTCGACCTAAGAACTATGGTTTTGGCTTGGGAATTTATACCGAACCAAAATATTTAGTCAATGATAATTTATCAGTAGGCTTGCGTTTGGAAGGAACTGTATTGGGACGTTTAAAAGTAAATGCTTCATCAGACAACGGAGGCTCATTGGGCTGGGTAAGTTCGCTTCTGGCCATTTCAGATTATCATATCGGCGAAGGTCATTTCCGCCCAACAGTTGGACTTGGAGCTGGACTTTACCGACCAACAGCAGCATCGTATAGCCAAGGCGAAATGTATCCTGATTTGGCTCGTGGTAGCAAATTTGGGGTTTCGCCACGTATAGGCATTGATTTATGGCATTTCAGATTTTCAGCTGATTATAATTTTATTTTTGGTCAAAGAAATCTAATTGACGGACAAAAAATTGACCTTAATCAAAATCACCTCACTATCAAGATGGGAATTTTCTTTGGTGGTGGTTTGAGACAGGAATAAGGATTGGCTACTGATTTTCTTCTTTTTGCGAACGAAATGTGGCACATCCTTCAAGGTGTGCCACATTTTTATATTCTCATTCCCTCCACCACAAAGGTTTTTGTGGCGTTCGTGTTGGGCCTTCGATACAAATTGCGGTTGCTCCAAAACTATTAGGATTGGGTTTTCGGCCGAGTAAGCCCACAGGCGTTGCTTTACCTTGTGCGTTTTCTCGATTAAGCCAATAATTAATGGTATTTGCACTTCCCACCATAAAGAAGCCAGCAACTGGTTCACTGGAATTCGTTAGATTACGTACGTTTCCGATGATGGCAGCAGGGGGCGTATCGACCAAAGTTCCTGTTCGCTCGGTTTGTTCAGAAAGTATTTTTAAGAACCTATATGCCTCTTCTGAAATAGCCAGTTGTTTGATTTCAACCAAAGCACCATCGTAATTATAATATGGAATCTGAGCAACGAGTTTATTAAGAACAGGCTTACCATCTGAATAAATATCACTAAAAATATTCCAAGTGTCATTCCGTAAAATTTCCCAGCAGTTTTGGCGGCAATAATAATCGACCGAAAATTCTGTGTGACACACAAACTGACGTTCCCAGAGTGTCCAAGACCAAGTATAATAATTTTGTTCGTTGGCAGGATCTTGAAAATCGACGTATAGATTATTGCTTGGAACTTTACCAGATTCTTTATTAATTCCATCTGCCACAAATTCGTCATGAAGTCTGTCAACTTTTATACCTTTTGGCATTATTTGCTCAGTTGATTCGTATTTTGTGCCATCTGGTTTCTGAAAAATAATTTTGTACGAATTTCCATTTTTTGCTCTAAAATTTTCGGGCAAAGCATAAATACCTTCTCCTTGATGGGTCAGCGAAATCATTTCTTTTCGATTGACCAAAATATCGACTTTCAGATTAGTAATTGGCTCACGAAAGACAACATCCTCTTTAGCAACTGATTGATGAATACTAATTTTTTGCTGAATGTCTTCGTCAGTAAGTGTGGCATCAACTACCAACTTATTGAGTGAGTTTTCGGAGAGTGTTTCAAAAGGTTCGACACAAGCACAAGCCCAAACGGTCAGTAGAGTAAAAAGTATTTGTTTGTGCTTTGACATTGGTTTAGTAGGCTATAAATCAGTAATTTAGGTATAAACAAAATTAGAGAGATTTTAACCGAATTACTGAAGTCCTACGCAAATTTTTACGAAAAAACATAAAAATATGAATCAAAAATATACCTTTGCGAATAAGATTAACAAGGATTTTGGCCGCTGTGAAAGGTAACTCTCAAATAATCACGATTAAAGACATAGCAAGAAAGTTTAAATGCTCGCCTTCAACAGTTTCAAGGGCATTGAACGATAACCCCGTGATTAATGAAGAAACCCGAAAGACGATTCAGGAATACGCCGAAAGAATGGGCTATCAGCGAAACATCATTTCGTTGAGTTTACTCAATAAATCGTCAAAAACATTGGGCGTAATTCTGCCGAATATTAATCATTTTCATGAATCATCGATGCTCGAAGGACTACAATCTACTTTTCAGCCACTCGGATATTTGCTCAATATTTGTGTAACCAACGAAAGTTACGAACTCGAAAAACAATACATCGAACGCCTGCTGGCTAATCGAGTTGATGGGATTTTTCTGTCAATTTCGCAAGAAACTTACGATGGCGGGCATTATGAACATATCGAAAAAGTTATTAGAAGAGATATTCCGTTGGTGTATATCGACCGAAAATACGATGCCGCTTTGGCCAATGGCGTAATCGTTGATGATTATGACGGTGCATTTATGGCTACTCAGCATTTGATAGAAATCGGGTGTAAGAGAATTGCACATTTGCGTGGACCAAAAGGTTTGACGGTGTCAGAATACAGATTCAACGGCTACCGAGATTGCTTGCTAAAACATAATTTACCAGTAGAAGAAACTTTAGTTTGCACGACAAATTTTGAAGTTGAAAGTGCCATCGAGCCAACTAAATATCTGCTTGATTTGCCCGAAAGACCCGATGCTATTTTTGGTGTCAACGACCATGTTTGTATCGGAGCGATGTCAGTTATCAGAGAACGTAATCTGCATATTCCGCAGGAAATTGCACTTGTTGGTTTCGATGATTCACCCATCGCTCAATATTTTTGTCCACCGCTGAGTTCGGTACAGCGTCAAAGTCGGCAAATTGGCTTAGAAGCTTCAGAACTTCTTTTGGGCCAGCTAAACAATAAAGTATTGGATAGCAAAGTTTTATCTTCAAAACTTGTTATTCGGGAGTCTTCGAGAAGATAAATTCTAATAACTCATTCAACCTAAAAACAAAATAATGCAAAAGCAAATCTTAATTTTCACTTCTACGGCTGTATTACTGCTATATGTGGCTTGTCAAAAACAGCCAAACGAAGCACCAATACCCGTCAGTACGCCCACTATACCAACAGTAGAAGTGGAATACAAAATTGATAAATCGGCACCCGTTTGGGCGGATGAATTTGATTATAAGGGCTTACCTGACTCAAAAAAATGGGGCTATGACATTGGTGGCGATGGTTGGGGAAATCAAGAAAGCCAGTACTACTCGAAAGAACTAAAAAATGCCCGTGTGGAAGATGGGAAATTGATTATTGAAGCCATCAAAGAAAGGTACGAAGGCCGTAATTATTCTTCTGCTCGCTTGGTTAGTAAAGGAAAAGGCGATTTTTTGTACGGTAGAATTGAAATAAAAGCTAAACTACCTAAAGGGCGTGGCACATGGCCTGCCGCTTGGATGCTGGCTACTGAGCAAAACTACGGAACGCAATACTGGCCCGATAATGGAGAAATCGACATCATCGAACACGTAGGTTTCGACCAAAATCGTATTCATGGAAATATTCATACGAAAGCATTTAATCACAGTATTGGTACGAATAAAGGCAATAATATTGTGGCCGAAAGTGATGTATCGGATAATTTTCATGTGTATGCCTGCGAATGGCTACCAGACAAAATAACGATTGAACTCGATGGAAAACCTTATTTTACATTCAATCGCCCAAGTAAACTTTGGCAGGAGTGGCCTTTCGATAAGAAATTTCATATCTTACTCAATATTGCCGTTGGTGGCAGTTGGGGTGGCCAACAAGGCATTGATGATAGCATTTTTCCGCAACGTATGGAGGTTGACTACGTAAGAGTTTATCCAGCAGTCAAGTAGAAGTTAGTCCATGGTCAACAGTCCACAAGTCCACAGTTTAACAAACAGGACAATAAAAATCCCTCTGAAAAGATTTTCAGAGGGATTTTTATTACATTCACCATTAATCATTCATAATTAAACATTATCTATATCCAATCAATACCTTTTTTCAGTAAGCTCAACGTACGTTCTTCGGGGCTATTGGCTTGTGGTTTGTAATCATAAACCCAATTGGCCACAGGCGGCAAACTCATCAAAATCGACTCGGTACGGCCATTAGTTTCGAGGCCAAATTTTGTGCCTCTATCCCAAGCCAAATTAAACTCTACATAACGTCCACGACGCAGCATTTGCCATGTTTTTTCTTCTTCTCCGAACGGAATCTGAGCATTTTTTGCCATCAAATGCGTATAAATTGGAGCAAAGGATTCGCCTACCGACTTTACGAAATCAAAAGTTTTTTCTTTTTCTGTGGCGTCTTGTGATTTCAAATAATCAAAGAAAATTCCACCTACTCCACGAGTTTCTTGGCGGTGCGGAATATAAAAATAATTATCGGCCCATTCCTTATATTTTTTATATGCATCGGCATCGTGCTTATCACAAGCATTTTTTAGTTGCTCATGAAACCAGCGAGCATCTTCGTCAACTACATAGTGTGGTGTAAGGTCAATACCACCACCAAACCAAGAAATACCATTTGACATCTCGAAATAACGAACATTCATGTGGATAATCGGTACCATCGGGCTAATAGGGTGCTGCACAATACTTACGCCAGTTGCAAAATAATCTGCTTTTTCTTCGAGTTTTAGCTGTTTTTGCAAAGCATCAGAGGTTTCTCCCGTAACGACCGAAAAATTCACACCGCCTTTTTCGATGATATTTCCGTTGGCAATTACACGAGTTCGACCACCACCACCGCTATGATGCTGCCAATTATCTTCTTGAAATTTGCCTTTTCCATCGGTAGCTTCGAGGGCTTGGCAAATGGTATCTTGGAGGGTTTTGAAGTATTCGGCAATATTTTCTTTGGATAACATAAGATTCTTTTGAAATTTTGTAACAAAGTTAGAATTAAGATTTAAAAGTTTTAAAGATTAATGTAATTACGAATTATGAGTTACGAATTACGAATTCTTCAAAACCCTTAATATCAGTATTTTAACTACCAAACAAGTACTTTCAATATTCATAAAAATTGCAATGATGTAAGATACGCTATCGAACTGAAATTCGTAAATCGTAAATCGTCATTCGTAAATCGTCATTCGCCTCATGTTTTCATTAAGTAAAGTTATTCGTCCACATATTCTTTCGCTCACACCCTATTCATCGGCTCGTGATGAGTATTCGGGTTCGGAAGGTACATTTCTCGATGCCAACGAAAACCCATTTGGTTCGGTAATTTCGGGAAATTATAATCGCTACCCTGACCCTTATCAGTCGGTTGTAAAAGAAAAATTGGCTACAATTAAGAAAGTGCGTCCAACGCAAATTTTCTTGGGAAATGGCTCAGATGAAGCCATTGATTTAGTTATTCGTGCCACTTGCGAGCCTCAGCAAGATAATATCTTGATTTTGCCACCCACCTACGGCATGTATAAAGTTTGTGCCGATGTGCAGAACGTTGCCGTAAAACAAGTACCACTTACGCCTTACTTTCAAGTAGATACGAAAAAGGTACTCGAAACGGCTGATGCAAATACAAAAATTATCTGGATTTGCTCTCCCAATAATCCATCGGGTAATATTATTGAGCGAGCTTCGATTCTACATATTTTAGATAATTTCACCACTGGCTTGGTCGTGGTAGATGAAGCCTACATTGATTTTGCCAAAGAAGAATCTTTTACTCAGCTACTCGATAAATATCCAAATTTGGTTGTGATGCAAACATTCTCTAAAGCTTGGGGATTGGCGGCATTACGTTTGGGAATGGCCTTTGCTTCGGAGGAAATTATCAAGATTCTGAATAAAATTAAGTATCCTTATAATCTAAACGGCGTAACCCAAAAACTACTCTATGCTGCTTTGGGGAAAGAAGAGAAAAAAGATAAGTATGTAAAACAAGTGCTTAAAGAGCGTGAGCATCTGCATAAAAAATTGGCCGATTTAAGCATCGTAAAGCACATTTTTCCATCAGATTCTAACCAACTTTTGGTAAAATTCACTGACGCTAATGCTATTTTCCATTACCTAATTGAACAAAAAATCATTACTCGCCTTCGTTCAAGCGTTATTTTGTGTGAAAATTGTATCCGCATCTCGGTCGGTACAAAAAAGGAAAATGAAATACTTTTGAAGGCTTTGAAGAAATATTAAGGTAAACATCCACTCATAGAGCAAACAAAACTATGAGTGGACAACTTTAATTTGTGTAGCTATACAAAAATTTTACTCGGATGTTATTCTTATCTGTCTTCTTAACTTTGGTAATAAATCCTATCCCCATTCCACCTTCTCTCTGACCTCTTGTTACAATATTGATTGTCAATATTCCGTTATCTTCGTTCACTAAATATTGCCTTATACCATCAACATTACGGCACTTATTTGTAAAACCTAAGACTAATATATCTTTTGAAAAGTCAATACTCGGAAGTTCCTTTTTTAAGGTGCTGCAAGTAAAAAGTTCTTTGTATTTTTCTTCATTTTCAAGAAAAGTAAAGAATTCATAGACAGAATTACTACTTGATTTATCAATAAAGGTTTTCATAGAATTCGTGTACAAGCAATACATCTGGCTCTCAGTAAAAGTAGTATTAAACTGAGTGTTGTAGTCGTCTATCTTATCAATTTCCCTCGTCAGACTCGGCATAATTGAATTATCCTTTGATGAATTACAGCCAAAAGCGATAAAGCAGATACAAAAAAAGCAGAAAAGTCTTTTCATAATAAGTGGATTTTATATACTCAAAACGAAAAACAGTATCCAATATTTAATTTGTTTCGAGGAAAATATTTTCAAATTTTCACTTTAACAGTGTGAGATTAAACGGTAAAATCATCTCAAACAAGAATATTTATTATCAAGCTTACAGGTTTTTATTTGTCACCATTAAAAAAGCTGAGTAAATCTATCTCCTTCTCCACAATCTCAACGAAAGGCTTTAAGTCTTTCTCTCACCCAAGAAGTTAAACCATCAGCATTAAGGTCTTTAAGTTAAGATTTTTTTATTTATACACAACCTTCTAACTTCATTTTACGTATTCGCTTTATCCTCTATTATTTACCAAACTATAAAATGAAAACTAAACTAACCTATTTATTTATTATACTTTTAGTGCCGCTATGTTCTTTTGCGTTTTTACCGACCCTGAGCTACCAAAATACCAGTATGGTTTATGGCGATGTAACAAGAATCAGAGCAACGGCAACG
The DNA here is from genome assembly GCF_040253585.1 of Emticicia sp. W12TSBA100-4. Classification (NCBI taxonomy): domain Bacteria; kingdom Pseudomonadati; phylum Bacteroidota; class Cytophagia; order Cytophagales; family Leadbetterellaceae; genus Emticicia; species Emticicia sp. W12TSBA100-4. The sequence goes on along the minus strand of NZ_JBELAU010000014.1, from coordinate 94,217 downwards.
AGTCAAAATAGCACTTATGCTCTTCAGAATATTCCTACGGCTTTGGTCGGACACATTTCAGTTAATGTGAATAATGGCGATATTAATGTAGAACCTACTGCCCCTGCTGGTGTTTATACGATTACAAACCGAGCAACTGATAATTCGGGGTCAACCGATGCAAGTTTTACGCTTACAATCAATAAAGCTCCGCTGACAATTACTGGACAAAATAAAACCATCACTTATTGCGACGCATTTCCTGTTTGTGCGGCAAGTTACAGCGGTTTTAAAAACAATGATAATGCGGGTTCGCTTACAGGAACATTAATCTGTGACTACGGAACAACCGCCCCTGCTCCCGCTGGCACTTACGTGAATAACCTCAACACCAGCACATTAAGCAGTTCAAATTATACGATAACATACGTAAACGGCTCCTTACTTGTCGATAAATCGCCGACTTCGGTTGTACTTACTCAAACAAATGCCAATATTTTAGTCGGTCAATCGGTTACTTACAGTGCGTCTATCAACTCCAATAAAACCTGTGTGGCAACTGGAAGCGTTGTTTTTACGATTGATGGAATTGAACAAACAGCAGTGACTGTGAATAATGTTGGGGTAGCAACGCTGACGATAACAAATTTTGCGGTTGGCATACACACAGTTTTTGCTACATACAGCGGAAGTGTAAACCAACTGAGTAGTTTTTCTACAAATATTAGTACTACCGTTTGCCCAATCATGACCCTGGGTAATATCTCAAACGGCACAATAAATATTGCTTATAATCAAACAGTTAGCGTTTCGCCCGCAGATGCTTATATTTTTTCTATTCCAATCGGGCAGTTGCCCAAAGGCTTAACTCTGAGTGCTTCAACTGGGCAAATCAGCGGCACGCCAAGCGAAGCAGGAATTTTCAATTTTACTATTGTAGCCAAAAACGGTATTGCTTGCTCGAAAAGTAAAGAAATAGTTTTAAAAATTGCAGGAAACAACTGCTCAGGCAGACATTTTGATCCTTCAAGTGCTTCACCAGTTTCAACAGGGAATGTGCCACAGGCATTTACGCCACAATCGGCAGCAGGTGACTATCATTTAGCTAATGCCGATTTCAATAACGACGGGATTTTGGATATTATCATTCCTTCAAAAAACGGTACAACTGCTGCTTACAGCCTATTTTTAGGCAATGGAAACGGTGGTTTCACGGGCGGAACGCCCATTTCAACACGAGCTTCGTTGGGTAATAATATTCCAGTAGTTGCTGCCGACTTTGATGATGATGGCGATAAAGATGCCATCATGGCCGAGTCTGATTTTGGCGATTTAGTTATTTTAATCAATGATGGATTGGGTAATTTTACGGTCAGTACAACTGCATACAACACTATCCGTACGCCAACTTCGGCAGCTACTGGAGACTTCAATCAAGATGGAAAACCCGATGTAGCTATCACAATGGCGAACAGTAATCGTATACAAATTTTCTTGAACACAACAGTTGGGGGTGTTGTAAGTTTCAGTAATCTGGTAGCGGTCAATACCGACCTTTTGCCTCGTTGTATAGTTGTCGGAAAATTTAATAACGATGATTTTTTAGATATTGCCACAGCCAACTATACAACCAACAATGTAAGTGTGGCATTCGGCACGGGAACGGGGTCTTTTTCGGTAGCGACTGAATATGTAGTTGGATTAAATTGCCGAGATATTGCCACTGGCGATTTTGATATTGACGGCGATTTTGATTTAGTGACGGCTAATTACGGAGAAAGCACAATTTCAATTTTAACCAATAATGGCAATGGTATTTTTGGCGTAACGGCAAAAACTGTTGCGGCAAAAATGAATGGTGTCACCGTCAACGATTTCAATGCCGATGGTTTCTATGATATTCTTGCCACCTCTCAACTAATTATTTCACCAGCCAATACCCAATCTTATACCTATTTGCTCTATAATAATGGCAGTGGTTCGTTTATAACTCCAAACACTTTAGGTACTGACTATTTTTCGGTTGGTTTGCAGCCAGGTTCATTAATTTCAGGCGATTTTAATCAAGATGGCTCATTAGATTTTATCTCTGCCAATATCGGCAGCAACGGAAATACTGGAAGTTTGTCAGTTTTACTTAATAATTGTCCACCAGTAGCTACTAACTTTAGTTTAAATCACGGCATAGGCGTTACGAACAATACTAAAATACTAACGGCATTTGATGGCAATCAAGCAGCCAATACTTTAATTTCAAAAGTGAACGGCACCACATCGGCCACTCAAAATGGCATCACCATCTCAAACCTTTCTGTCAATTCAAATGGTGAAATCATAGCCGATGTTGCGGCAAGCTGCTTGGCAAGCAACGCAACTTTCTCAGTTTCGGTTACAGATAATTTTAATAAAATCTCAACCGCTACTTTGAGCATAAATATCGTTTCTGGGCCAATAATAAGTACACCTCCTACTAATAAAGCTACTTGCGATGCTACTCAAATAAACATTCCAATTGTTGTTACGGGTCTGGGCTTAACTTACCAATGGCAATTTAGCACCGATAATGGTCAAACTTATAATAATGTGCCAAATACTGCCCCATACACTGGAATCAGCACAGATAATCTCATAATTCTTGCTAATGCAGCACTCAACAACTATAAATATAAATGTTTGATAACTGGTGCTTGTAGTGCTATTGAAACCAATTTCATTACATTGAGTGTTCAAGGCTCACCCATAACGCTTGGCGGAAACGTATCAAGCGGAACAACTCAAGTTTACAATTCAACTCAAATTACCAGTACTCAAAAGCTGGCAGCAACGAGCCAAATTGAATACCGTGCAGGAAAATCAATCACGCTAAATAGCGGATTTTCGGCCGATAGCCAAAGTGTTTTTATGGCAAACATTGCTGGATGTCAATAAAATTATGAAAGTAATGAGTGAATCACTACAAACTCATTACTTTCTCCACAATCTCAAAGAAAGGTTTTAGTTCTTTCTCTCTGCCACGCAGCCAAAGCATCAACATTGATGATTTCAAAGAAATATTGTTTAATTCGATAAACTTCACATTCATATTTTGCCCACTCAATGCCGATTTTGGCTCAATTGAGATTCCCAGACCCGCTTCAACCAATCGCAACACTGTATTTGAATTACCTGATTGATAAGCCACTTTCGGAATAAAACCATACGATTGGCACAGAGCCTCGAGACTTTCTACGTAGCCCGAACTTTCGCTTCGAGGTGGTAAAATAAAATTCTCATCGGCCAATTGTGCCAACGACTCAAAGTTTGTTGTGTCTAAATGATGATTCTGTGGCAGAATTATCACAAAGTTTTCTACATAAATTGTGCGAGCGTTTAGCTCTTTCGGCACTATCATGTTTGGCCCAAACGCTACATCAATCGTGCGGTTTATTAAAGCATTGATGCCATAGAGGTTGGTTGTTTCGTTCAAATTTGTTTTCATTAAAGGCATTTCGGCTTGAATTTTTGCCAAAATATTCGGTAATAAAAACTGCATCGACGAACTCGAATGAGCTATTTTTATTTCACCACCTTCGCCTTTATGAATCTGAAAAGTCCGCTGTTTTACTCGCTCAAAATCTTCTAAAATCCGCTCACATTCTTCCTTAAAGTATTCTCCAGCAGTTGTCAAAGCCACATTTCGCTTATTTCTATCAAATAAAACTACGCCCAATTCTTCTTCCAAAGCCATTATTTGTCGGCTGAGGGCAGGTTGAGCAATGTATATTTCGTCGGCTGCTTTTCTGAAATTTAGCGTTTCAGAAAGTTTTAAAAAGTGTTCAATTGTTCTAAAATCCATTATTGATTCATTTTTGGCATCAAATAATCAAAATTAAGTATTTTTTGTTATCAAAAATAAGTGATTGTTTTGTATTGACAAATAGTAGTATTTACAATAAACGCTTGAAACCAAAGTACTACCATAAATCGCTTCATTATACTTTCTCAACAAACAAATGAAACCACTATTATTTACTTTTTTAACTTGTTTTATTACTTTTAGGGCTTTTTCGGAAGATAAAAAAGATTCGATTCAAACCCAAAAATCACCGATTCAGTTTTTGGGAAACGTGCAGCTCACCAACAATGGTATTTCGCCCGTACCAGCATTTGCACTCGGAAAACCCGCACTCATGACAGGTTTTTCTATTAGAAAAGGTAACTTTTCGTTTTCACCTGCCTTCAATTACGGCATTGATGGCAAACCTTGGGTTTCGAATAGCTGGTTGAGAGTACAATTTCCACACAAAAAATTTACCTTTCGTATGGGAATTAACTGGTCTTTATTTTTCAAACGAACCAGCGTCACCGAAAATGCACAAACATTTGAAGTGCAACGAGCCAATAAATATTTGGAATTTGAAGCAGCAACAACGTATAAAATTTCCGAAAATTCGAGCATCCAAGCATTGTGCTGGTACACGAAAGGTATTGATATAGATGCTGTAAAATACGGACTTTTTTACAGCCTTTCAGCAAATATTAGTAAAATTCGTATCTCAAATTCGGTAAAGTTAGCACTCAAACCCAACTTATTTTATATTGATAATAGCATTCCGTTTAAAGGATTATTTGCTTCTGGAATTGCCGTTTGGTCGTATAAAAACTTACCATTTTCGGTGTCGATGCAAGCTGTAAAACCGCTCATCGTGACACCCAAAAGTGATTTTAATTGGAATATTGGTTTAAATTTTGATTTCTAAAAAAATGACAAATCTTCAAAAGGCTTTTTCGCCCGATTCTTTTCGCCAAAATGCCCATACTTTAGTCGATTTATTGGCTGACTATCTGGAATATGCTCAAAATCAGACGATTACGAGTGTAATTCCATACCAAGAACCCGAGGAATCGTTGGCTTTTTGGCAGGCAGACTACAAGCAAGGAGCAGGAAATATTGAAGATTTTTTCAAGAAAACTATCGAAAAATCAACCCATTTGCACCATCCACGTTATATGGGGCATCAGGTTACGCCACCGCTGCCCATTACGGCAATAGCCAGTATGCTGTCGGGCTTGCTCAATAATGGCATGGCAGTTTATGAAATGGGTTTAGTGTCGAATCCTTTGGAGAGAATTTTATCAGAATTATTGGCCAAGAAAATAGGATTTGATAAAAATGCCAGTGGCTTACTAACTTCGGGCGGAACACTCGCCAATCTTACAGCACTTTTGGCTGCACGTGCCGCTAAAACTGATGTTTGGGAAGAAGGAACAAGTGAAAAGTTGGCGGTCATGGTTTCGGAAGAAGCCCACTATTGCATCGACCGTGCCGCCCGAATTATGGGAATGGGCAGCGAAGGAATCATAAAAGTTCCGACAAATGAGAAGTTACAAATCCGAACCGATTTATTAGAAAAATACTACAACGAAGCTACTGAAAAGGGTTTTAAGGTGATTTGTATTGTAGGTAGTGCTTGTTCAACCTCGACGGGAAGCTATGATAATTTAGAAGAAATTGCAGTTTTTGCACAAAAGCACAATCTTTGGTTCCATGCCGATGGAGCTCATGGTGGAGCGGTTATTTTCTCCGAAAAATACAAACATAAAGTGAAGGGCATAGAACAAGCCGACTCGGTGGTAATTGATTGGCACAAAATGTTGATGACACCTGCATTGGCTACGGCATTGATTTTTAAGCGTGATGAAGATGCTTTCAAGACTTTCCAACAAAAAGCACAATATTTATGGGCAAATCAACACTCAAAAGATTGGTTTAATTCAGGAAAACGTACTTTTGAATGTACAAAATTGATGATGAGTCTAAAAATCTATTCAATTTTGAAAGCTCACGGCGAGCAGATTTTCACTGAAAACGTAGAATATTTACATGGTTTGGCTGAAAAATTTGCCGATTTGATAAAAACACGACCTAACTTTGAATTAGCCATTGAGCCTGAAAGCAATATTGTTTGTTTTAGATTACTTTCGTTAGACACCAACTTAAATGACCTCAACTCAAGCATCAGAAAGCAGCTTTTGCAAGAAGGTAATTTCTATATTGTACAAACAACTTTAAAAGAAAACGTTTATCTTCGTGTGTCGTTGATGAATCCACTCACAACCGAAACCGACCTAAACGCACTTTTAGATGAAATTGAAAGAATTGGCAATCAAATTTCTGGAGAATAAATATTTAGCTTTTGTTATTACGCTTGTCATTTTTGTGCTTTGTACAATGCCAAGTGAGCAATTGCCCAAAGGGAACGATAAAACTGCCCATTTTGTAGCCTTTGCAGGATGTGCTTTTTGCTGGCAATTTGCCTTTAAAAACTATGCTAAAACACTTATTTTAGGCATTATTTACGGAATCTTGATTGAGTTTTGGCAAGGTTCATTACCAACATCTTTTCATCGTAGTTTTGATTGGTATGATGCACTGGCTGATGGTATTGGGGTTCTAATTGGTTTGTTTTTATTTTACTTATCAACAGTTTTCAAAATAAAGTAGTAAAAAAAGTGTCATATTTTATCTGAAACTACTGAAAAATATTCTTTACCTTTCTCTCAACGCCTTGCTCTGCCGAATCATTTCCACCGTAAAATCAATCACGCTTGTATTATTTTTCAGTAATTCTTCACGGTTTCGGTTTACCTCATAATCAGGTTTAACGAAAAAATCCTTGTTTACTTTATTGGGTAAATTATGGTTGATTTTCATCAGTGGCGTATGTACAATATATTTTGTGTTGGGTAGCTTAAAATCTTGCCAATTCACAGCAAAACTTCCCCAAGTAGCCCCACCGACTTGTTGACCAATTATTTTTTCGGGGATTCCTAAATCTTTGGCCAGATTAATTGTAAAAGTAGTTGCCGAATAGCAACCAGGGTCGGTTATGAAGTATGTTTTTCCTCTGTAAGCCAATGCTTTTTCGGGTTTATGTCTGTCGTTTCGTTTGTTTACTCGATACATAAATTCACCATCACGCTTCATAAAACCCAGCCACATCGTGACTGGTGGACCAAAATAATAAGGCTTGAAAATTGCAAAATAGGCCTTTTTCTTAAAAGCCACCGTATCGACTAAAGTAAAGGGTTTTGGTGAAAGATATTTCAGCAAACGTGAAACATTAGGAATAAATCCACCACCATTTGCTCTAAAATCAACAATCAAATGCTCAACTTTTAGTTGTTTGATTGTTTTGAATCTGGCTCGTAAAACCCGTTTGAATTTTTGCTCGCTTACATCTAAAAACTTTCCTGACATTGAAAAAGTGGTAATGTCAAGTTTTGCGATATGATTAACGCTATCCATAATTTTGAGCGAAAGATTTGGACGACTGAGGTTTTTATAACGTTTTTTATCGATTTTTAGAATTTCACTATTGGTCTGACAAGCTACTTTTTTATTGAAAACACTATCATTTTTCGGTAAACGATAGGAGATTTTAATCGAATCTACTTCTCCAAAATATCTTTTGTAATAAGTCGGAAACGCACTCACTGTGTAATAGTCTTTTGAGTGTTCGTTACCGTTATCGCTTGAGACAAAAACCTTTAGTTTTTGAATTAACTGTTCAACAGGTTCATCATTAAAGGCCAAAACCTCTGCACCTCGAATGATAGTTGAGTCGGCGGAATAATTCAAGGCTAAATAATAGTTTTTGTCAATTTTACGAAGATAGAAAGGTACAAACTTGGCATTTTTTTTATTAAATCGTTTTTTATCGTATCGTAAATTTGTGTGTCCGTCTTTTACATTTGTCACTAATCGAGATAGAACTCGAAACGTTTCGAGATAGCTAAGTGGTTGATTGATAGTATTATAGAGCGAATCGTACTTTTTATTATATTCTTCTTTGCTCATATAGTAATACATTCCTGGATGGATTTTTTCAAAACGTTTTTTCAAGAATGCCATATCTGCCCGAACCTCTTCTGGAGTGAAAGAATCTTTTGATTTTTGAGCTTGTAAAAAAAGTGGGAGCAGTAAAAGAATGAAAATCTTTTGCATAGTTTAGTGGTGTACTGTAAATTAGTGTACTGATTGCTGGTAATTGCTTACTGGTTTTCGCTGTTGACTGCTGACCGTAGCCTGTCGACTAAATAAAACTATCTAATCTTAACTTTGTTTTTAATCAAATTTAGGGTGTATTTCAGCACCGTATCTTCGTTATTCAAGAAATCTTCAAGAGTTGAATTTACTTCAAAATCAGGTTGGAGAATCGGTTTATTATATTTTTTGGCATCAATATTATACAAAATTCTACCCAGAGGCAGGGAAATCTCTAATTCGGTATTGGGTAATTTTATTGAAGAAAACTGAGCAGCCGAACAACCATCATAGGCACCTCCGCAAGTCATGCCTACATAAGTACCAACGCCCATGTTATGAAGTTTTGAAACCAACAAAGCAGCCGCTGAAAACGTACCTCCGTTCATCAGCACATAAACGTTTTTATTAAACCTAAACTCATCGTGAGGGCGTTGTTTTTGTTGGTATTTACTTTCTAAATAGCCCTCAGCGTCTCGTACAGTAAACTCTTTATTGAGCCTCGAAGCTGCCTCTTTGGCCAAATACGCATCGTATTTTTTATAATCTTGCTTGAGTCGCTGTAAGCCTTCATCTCTGAAACCTATTTTGTATGCATCGAATGGTTGATTGGCGAAATAACGCAAAAAGAAGATCGAATAGTCAATGATTCCACCCGAATTACCTCTTAAATCCAAAATCAAATTTTCAATTTTATTTTCTTCCAGTTTTCTGAAAATCTTACGAGTTTCACCTTCAAAATTAGTGCCACGTCCGTAGTCTTTCATGCCATACATAAACGAACGAATATCAACCATTGCCACTTTTTGGCTTGAATCAATTACCCGATAAGATACAATTCCTGTAGTATCTTCATCAACATCAGGGTAGCGAGTTTCGAGCATTTTCTCCATAAAATCTATACTTTGGCCTTCTATTTTGCTCGTTTTGGGCTTACTTTGCCCTTGTTTTTGATAAGTTACTAAAAAGCTTTCTTCTTCGCCTTTCCATAAATAATACAATTTCCTGAATTCTCGAATCGCATAATATTTTCTTGCGTTCGGGTTTACGCCATCGCCATTGTAGTAAGAAATCTTTTCGAGATGCTCTAAGATTTTCTTGACAGGCTGACCATCAATTTCTAAGATTTCGGTGCCACGAGTAATCTTTTTATCAGCAGAATAATTACGAGAAACCAACAACTGATTGTTGATATACCGCACACTAAACGGAAAGAACTTCGGGCGTTCGGTAAAAGAATTACTCTTAGAAAGCAACCTACGATCGGGCGACATATGCGTGTGTCCGCAGCCAACGGCCTGCACCAAGGGTAAAAATGTAAAGTAGGCTTCACGAAGCGAATATTTTCCCGAAACTCTTTGTAGCAAAGAGTCTTGCAAGAAAGCAAATCGTTCTTTTGAAATATATTTGTAAGGGTCTGGATGATATTTCTCAATCTCGTTTTTCAGATTCACGAGGTCTTCTTTTATCTGTTCAGCCGTGTAAGTCTGCGAAAAACCATTCAACTGATTGATCAGCAGTAGTATGAAGAAAATATATCTTGCTTTTATATTCATTTTAGCTTTTTTCATAAACTCAAATCTACTCTAAAATAACTATTTTTTAGTACCAGCCACAAAATAATCTATCTACTAAACACAAATTTCGCATTGGTGACGGTCGGCCGCTGCCGTTTGGGGTTGTGAATTTTTTTTACTAATTTTGCACCATAATAAAACTTCAGTTCTTTGAACGCCTATGCTTAACAGACGCCTCATACGGATTCGTGCGATGCAAGCCCTTTTTGCTTATAAACAAGCTGAGGGTGCGAATTTCCAATTAGCTTTAGACTTAATTGCCGACCACTTCTCTCCAGATTTGAACTCGATGGAGTATCAAGATAAAGAGAAACTCGAAGGATTAAAAAAATTAGGTCAAAATCTTTTTCAAGAAGCTTTTTCTCGACAAGAAGCTGAAAAATTTGACGCACCCGACGAAGTGTTGAGAATGGTCGAAAAAGCAAAAGAATTTTATCTTCTCAAAAACAAAAAAGACGTTCAGCATTATGCCAGCCGTATGGTAATCGAGGCGGAAAGAGTTTATGAATTGTATCTACAAATCTTATTACTTTTTATCGAACTCGGTAATCGTGCCAATCAAGATAGCAATGGCGATGCAAAATCAAAACTCATTGATAATCAGGTTATAAAGGCTTTACGTCAAGAAAAATCACTCGAAATACTATGTAGTCGTCGAAGTATTAGTATGCTCAATGAGCAAGTTTTTGTGGCTAAATTATACCGTGAAGTAATTCGTGGCAATGACCGCTACAAAGAATATACATCGAAAACCAATCATACACTTGAAGAAGATTTTGCGATTTTGAAATATCTACTCAAAAACGTAATATTGAAGCACGAAATTGCTTGGGAATTTTTCGAGAAACAAGATTTGTATTGGATCGATGACATCGAAACTCTCAGAGCGGCCGTCACGCATACTTTTCAAGCATTAGTCGAAGAAGGCAAATTAAAATTGGCTACCTTAGACGACGAATGGGACGAAAGAAAAGAATTTTTGCAAACTTTGTATCAGAAAAGTATTCTTGAAACCAAAGATTTAGAAGAAATTCTGATTCCAAAACTCAAAAACTGGGAAATAGAGCGTATTGCCATCACTGACCATATTTTATTGAAAATGGCAGTAGTCGAAATGCTCAATTATCCGAGTATTCCAGTAAAGGTTACGATAAACGAAATCATCGAAATCGCTAAAGATTATAGTACACCAAAAAGTGGACAGTTTGTCAATGGTATTTTAGATGGCGTATCGAAAGACCTCAAAGAATCGGGCAAACTTCGCAAAAGCGGTAGAGGTATGTTGGATAATAAATAAGTCTAAAAAAGAGTTCTCTATAAATATAAAGTAGTTTTAGTGGGAAATTTACTCACTCATTCAAACATTCAAACATTCACTCATTGAATTTTATGAGCAATTCATCAAGAACTTTCATTGCATTTTTGGCTGGAGTAGCCACAGGAGCAGCCATCGGTATTTTATATGCACCCGATAAAGGCGAAGTAACTCGTGATAAACTGTCATTCCGTTTATCGAAATATCGTGAACAATTACAAAAATTCATCAACGACCTCATCGAAAGAGGCGATGAAGTAGCGATGGAAGTAGTTGGTGGCGATAGTTCGGCCAAAGCAGAAGGACAAAAAGTAGTGAGCGAAGCACGCCAAAAAGCCGAAAAATTACTCGAAGACGTAGAGTCTTTGATGAGCCAAATTAAATCAAAAAACTAACAGGATTTAGAAGACGGTCGCCGTGCGATTTTAAGATTGATGAAATTTTGAGAACCCTTGCAATTGCAAGGGTTCTCAAAACTAAACATAATTAATTTCTAATATACAATTTATTAAAATACGAAATGAAAAAAGTATTTTTAGCTCTTACTTCAACGATTATTTTGGCAGGAATGAATTTTTCTTGCAACCTAATTGATTCAAAAAGCCAGACGGGAATGAGTAAAGAAGATTCATTAGTCGCTTTGGCAAATGCTCCAATCATGGAGTTTGATAAAGAAGTAGTTGATTTCGGCACACTTACCGAAGGTGATACGGTTTCGCACGTATTTAAGTTTAAAAACGTTGGTAAAAGTGCTTTGACAATTACCGATGTGCAAGTACAGTGTGGTTGTACAGTTGCCTCAAAGCCTGACCATCCGATTGGTGTTGGGCAGTCTGACCAAATTACTGTGCGTTTCAATAGCCAAGGGAAAGCAGGCACAAACAAAAAATTTGTAACAATTTTTTCTAATGCCAACCCTCCACAAACTGTTTTGTCTTTTACGGCAGTTGTGCAAGGAAAAGATATGGCAGATACAGTAAAGCCGCAGTAGAAAAAAATAAGAGTTTTCAGCACATAATCTAACCAAAAAATCTAAAATAATGATTCTTTTACAAGCACAGAGTGGAAATGGTATGTTTTCGATAGTGATGATGGTCGGAATGATAGCAGTATTTTACTTCTTCATGATTCGTCCACAACAAAAAAAGGCAAACGACCAAAAGAAAATGGTTGAAGAATTGAAAGAAGGCGATGAAATCGTAACTTTCGGTGGAATGCATGGTAAAATCGTTTCAAAAGACGAATCAACTGTAACTGTTTCGGCAGGTGGCGGTGCAAGATTGACTTTCGATAAAACTTCTATCGCAAGAAAAAAATAATAGTAACGAGTGGTGTTCCGTCGGACGGCGGAATGCTCCACTATAGATAGTTTATAGTCAACAGAAAATAAATGTATCTGTCGATTGTGGACTACTGTCTATTGACTTACCCAATGAATATTAGAACCTTAGTACTGTGCTTTTTGGCCGCCTTCGTAATTTGGCTGCTAAACTCTCTAAACAAATCGGGATATTCGGCTAAAATCAACTATCCCCTCACCATCAAATATAACGATTCCCTTTACATTTCGACCAAACCTTTACCCAAGCAGTTGAATGTAAGTATGTCGAGTACAGGTTGGGATTTATTGAAATATAATCTGTTTTCAAATGCAACACCGCTGGTTTATGAAATTGACAACCCTTTGAAAATCAATAGATTAGACAATGCATCATTACTTGAGTCGCTAACAAATTTACTACAAAGACCTAAATTAAATTATATTTTGGCAGATACCACAACTTTGCATTTTGAGCGAAGACAAAAGAAAATAATCAAGCTAAAAGTGGATAGTTTGGGTATTGATTTACAGAAAAACTTTGTGGTATCGAGTCTAATAAATATTTCACCAAATGAGATTGTTTTAGATGGTCCAGAGTCGGTATTAAAGGAGTACGAAAACGTAATCTATCTCAAAGTACCAGCTAAGCGTTTAGCCACAAACTTTGATGATAAAGTAATCATTTCTTTACCATCAAATACTTTTGTAAAATCAAACGTCGAAAAGGCTTTGGTAAGTTTTGAAGTAGCTGAATTATTGAAATAAATTACGGGATTTAGGTTTCAGGAATTAGAATTTATGAAACGTTTTTACATATATTTCTAACTCTCAGACTAAGCCCTAATTCCTAATATCTAACTCCAAATCTTTCAATCATGGCATCAGAAACCACCCGTCGTTCGCAAGCTACTCCGATGAAAGATGCCATCGAAGCATTTTTGAAAACATTTGACCTCAAAACTCGTTTTAACGAAACCTATTTGATAGCGTTTTGGGGTCGAATGATGGGGCCAACAATTGCCTCTCGAACCAAAGAAATCTACGTTAAAAATAGGGTTTTATATCTCCGAATCGACTCCTCTCCACTTCGTCAAGAGCTTTTCATGGCAAAAACTAAGCTTCTCGACCTCATCAATAAAGATGTAGGTGAGTCTGTGGTTGATGATGTTGTGTTTCTTTGAAAACTTTTTTATAGTAAAATTGTGTTTCTGTTTAAAACTTAGCTAACAGAGTGCGGTCGATGCCCAAGATTTGCAACACAATATATTTATGAAGAAAAAAGATTCACTTGTAGAAAAAGAACGTAATCGTCAGGATTTAGGCTTCGGTACAAAAATGACCGACCGCCAAACTCGACTAATCACTGGTTCTGGACAATTTAATGTAAAGCGTGTCGGACAGTCGTTTGAAGCTTGGCTCAATCTTTATAACCGATTGATTACAGTGCATTGGGGGACATTTATTTTGCTTGTTCTTCTCGTTTACCTAATGCTAAACCTCGTTTTTGCAGGTTTATATTACCTCATTGGTGTAGAGCATTTAGTAGGTGTCGATATGACCAATACGCATTCTCAGTTTTGGGATGCTTTCTTTTTCTCGGCACAGTCGCTCACTACCGTTGGTTATGGGCGTATTGCTCCAGTCGGATTTGCTGCCAGCTTTATAGCTGGTATTGAGGCTTTGAGTGGTTTGATGATGTTTGCTATCATTACGGGCTTACTCTATGGACGTTTTTCTCGCCCAAATCCTCGAATTTTGTTTAGTAGAAATGCTATCATTGCTCCTTATCTTGATACTAACGCTTTCATGTTCAGAATGGTTAACGAAAAGAGCAATCAGATTATTAATTTGAGCGTAAGTTTAGTTTTTTCAAAGGTAGAAGAAAAGAATGGAGTTAGAAATCGTCAATATTATGCTCTCACACTCGAACGCTCGAAAGTAAACTTTTTTCCTACCAATTGGACAATCGTTCACGCCATTACCGAAGATAGTCCACTTTACGGTGAAACAGCTGAGTCTCTTGCCGAAGCCGATGCTGAATTTATGATTGCCACCGAAGGCATTGATGATACATTTGCTGATGCAGTTCATAAACGTCATTCTTATTTCAATGATGAACTCGTTTGGGGAGCAAAGTTTAAACCAATGCTCGAAAACAACGGCGATGAAAGTTATATTTTAGATTTGCGTAAAATTCATGATTTCGATAAAGTAGCTTTGAATCCTTGATTTTAAACCAGTAACACTAATCATTTTGAACTCACTAATTTCCCCTCCAAATCTAAAAAAAGGCGATAAAGTGGCCATTGTAGCCCTTGCCAGCAAGCTAAACCCTGACGATATACAGTCGGCCATTAATCTCATGCAAGAAAACTGGGGAGTTGAAGTAATAGTAGGCGAATCAGTAAGTGCTACATATTACGGTTTTGCAGGAACAGACGAAATTCGCTTGCGAGATTTTCAACAACAACTTGATAATCAAGAGATTAAAGCAGTGTTTTCGGCCAGAGGTGGCTACGGAAGTTCAAGGATTATTGATGCCGTCGATTTTACAGAATTTAAGAAAAATCCTAAATGGATTATCGGTTTTTCTGATATCACGGCCGTTCATGGACAGCTACAAGTGATGGGTTTCCAGAGCCTTCATGCACCAATGCCCAAAACGTTCACACGAGATTATGATTCAGTTCAGAAACTCGAAGCATTTCTTTTTGGTAAAGATATAAATTATACAATTCCATCAAAACCCTTCAACAAACAAGGAGTAGGAGCAGGGCAAATTGTAGGTGGAAATCTTTGTATTTTTGCTCATTTGCTTGGCTCGCAATCAGAAGTCGATACTGATGGTAAAATCTTGTTTATCGAAGATATTTCGGAATACCTCTACAACATTGATCGAATGTTGGTCCAACTAAAAAGAGCAGGAAAACTTAAAAACTTAGCAGGCCTGATTGTTGGAGATTTTTCGGATGTAAAAGAAAATGATGACCCTTTTGGCAAAACTTTCTATGAAATTATTGCTGAACATACGGCCGAGTATAATTATCCAATCTGCTATGATTTTCCAGTTGGTCACGAAGCTATAAATTGGACAATGCCTTGTGGTCGATATGCTTCATTGAGTGTTGATAATGAGGAGGTTAGGTTGAGTTTTAATGATTTTAGTTAAATATACTGTAATTTAAGTCACTCTATTTTTTGTGTCGTTGTCATTCCGAAGGAATCTGTTCGCAACAAACAATTTTTGATGATTACAGATGCTTACAGCATGACATTACCGACGAAAAATTTTGTATAGACTTAAATGATAGTGTATTAAATCACTAAAGTTTATTGAGAATCTGAAAAAGTTTGGAAAATTTTTTGATTAAAACTTTGCCATATCTCATTATCTCCAATAGATATTAGTACTTGTTTATTCTGTACATTACTCACTTCTACAAATACATTGTTATTAAGATTTTCATCAGAGAAGAATATTATTCCAAAGGCATTTATTATAGTGAGATGTACACTATTATTGATATTGTATGCTGTTAATAGGATATTTTCAGGCAATTTAGGTTTGATGATACAAAAATGAAATAGAGGTGTAGATAAATCTTCAAATGAATTTAATAATTGAGGTTTGTTATTTTTTAAACCAGCATTTAAAAAGTCTCTAATGTTTTCAACAACTTTTTCAGATATTTTATAGTTTTTGAATTCTTTGGAGTGTGAAATTGCTAACCGCCAGATAATCGTATAGATAAAAAGCTTAAATAAAATAGGATGAACTTTAGTGCATAGTAATAAGTTTTTATCCAATAAAGTATATTGTTCTGGAAATGCAGTAAAGTTTTCCCATTCCTTGAAAAATCTGCCAAAATATGTTTCAATAACTTCTATTCTTTTTTCACAGTTTGTGCATAAAATATTATCTTCCTTAATTGAATCTTGAGCTTTTCTTTCTTTTTCCCCTTTAACAAATCTTAAAGTATGTCTGTGTGGAATTTCCGCAAATATACCCTTACACAAAAATTTAGGAATAATGTGCGAATTCATTTTATCAGCTTTATTAGTCAAACATAGTTTACAGATTGGGAGATTCATAATTATAAATTATAATATATAAAATTAAACATATTTTTTATATTTGCAGATAGTATGCAAGCATACGGTATTGGAATGATAGAAAGAATTAAAAAATCAATCGAAATTATTGCTAACGATTTAGCTCAACTGAAAGACACATTTTATGTGGTTGGAAGCTCTGCTTTGGTATTGGCAGGTATTCCGCTCGAAACGATTGATGACGTTGATTTACTGACATCAAACCGTGATGCTGATTTCTTGAAACATCTTTGGCGGTCAAACAAATTAATAGATTATTCGCCCGCTCATGCCGATAAGTTTTTATCGAATTTTGGACGCTTTAAAATTAATAAATCCCTTGTGGAAGTAATGGGCGAATTAAAGGTTTTTCATGAAAATAAATGGCAAATCTTAGAGATAAAAGAATGGCAAGAGCTTGAAATCAATGAAAAATTGCAAATAAAAATTCCAACCTTAGCGGAGCAGTATCGAATTTTTACGCTATTTGGCAGAGAAAAAGACCTCAAAAAAGCAAACCTGATTTTACAACAAACAACATATATTCAACCATCTAATGGAAATTAACTATAAAGTAGAAAACAACGTGGCGATTATCAGTTGGAACATGACGACTTCGCCGATGAACGTTATGAACGATATTTCGATTCCTGAATTTGAAGGGCATCTCGAAACGGCTTACGCAGACCCCGAAGTAAAAGGAATTATCATCACTTCCGAAAAAAATGAGTTTATAGCAGGAGCTGATGTAAAGATGATTTTGCGTAATAATAGCAAAGACCAAAGCGAAATGCACAAGTTTTCGCTTGATTTTAATGCTATTTTTCGTAAACTCGAAACTTGTGGAAAGCCAGTAGTTGCGGCCATGAACGGTACGGCTTTAGGTGGTGGCTATGAGGTTTGTTTATCGTGTCATTATCGTATTGCTCTTGATAATCCAAAAGCCGTTATTGGCTTGCCCGAAGTTCAACTTGGTTTGCTTCCCGGCGGTGGTGGTACGCAACGTTTGCCTCGTCTAATCGGTATGGAAGCTGCTCTGATGCTAATGGTTGAAGGTAAGCGAATTTCTCCAAAAGAAGCTTTAGGTTATGGCATGGTGAATGACATGGCTGCTACTCGTGAAGAAATGATGGAAAAAGCCATGAAATGGATTTTGGCTAATCCGAAAGCTATTCAACCGTGGGATGAATTTGATAAGAAAACAGGAGCAATCAAGGCTCGTGAAAATTATAAAGTACCAGGTGGAAACGTTCAGTCGCCAACAGGTATGCGTACGTTTGCTGGAGGAACAGCTATGATTATGGATAAAACCAAAGGAAATTATCCTGCTCCAATTGCAATTCTTTCCTGCGTTTATGAAGGCTTACAAGTAAATATGGATAGAGCGATTCCGATTGAGGCTCGTTATTTTGTGAAAGTGGCCACTTCTCGTGAAGCAAAGAACTTAATTGGTGTGATGTTTTTGGGCAAAAATGAAGCTGATAAAGGAGCGAGTCGCCCAAAGAATATTCCTGCTACTGATGTCAAAAAGCTCGGTATTTTAGGAGCTGGTTTTATGGGAGCAGGTATTGCCTATGTATCGGCAATGGCGGGGATTGAAGTTGTTTTGAAGGATGTAAGTATCGAAGCGGCCGAAAAAGGAAAAGATTATTCGAGAGGCTTGGTGCAGAAAGGTATTGAAAGGGGTAAAACCACAGCTGATAAAGGCGAAAAACTATTGAGTTTGATAAAGCCAACGGCAGAGGTGGCTGATTTGCAAGGGTGTGATTTGATTATCGAAGCAGTTTTTGAAAACCGTGAGTTAAAAGCAACAGTTACTAAAGAAGCAGAGCCAATGTTGGCTGAGAATGCGGAACGCCGCCCGGGTGTTTTTGGCTCAAATACTTCCACAATTCCGATTACAGGTTTGGCAAAGGCTTCTGCAAAGCCCGAAAATTTTATCGGCATTCACTTTTTCTCGCCAGTCGATAAAATGATGCTCGTTGAGCTGATTCGTGGTAAAGAAACATCTGATTATGCGGTGGCTTTAGCGGTTGATTTCGTGAAGAAAATTCGCAAAACCCCAATAGTAGTCAATGATTCACGTGGGTTTTACACTTCTCGTTGTTTTAGCACTTACACCACCGAAGGAATTGCTCTATTGAAAGATGGCGTTGACCCAGTTTTAATTGAAAACGCAGGAAAAAATGCAGGAATGCCTGTCGGTGCATTAGCAGTTTCGGATGAAGTTGCTTTAGATTTAGCCTTGAAAATTTCTAAACAATCAATTGCCGATGGAGCATTGACTGAAGAAGATGGAGCATATCAAGTAACCAGAATGATGGTTGAAGATTTAGGCCGATTTGGTAAGAAAAACAAGAAAGGTTTTTACGAGTATCCAGAAGGAGGGAAGAAGTATTTGTGGGAAGGCTTGGCTGAATTTTTTCCAGTTTCGGAAATTCAACCTGATGTTGAGGAAGTAAAAAAACGCTTACTTTACCGCCAAGTAGTTGAGTCGATTCGTTGTATGGATGAAGGTGTTTTGATGACAAAATTAGATGGTAATATCGGTTCGATTTTGGCTTGGGGATTTCCACCATATGCTGGCGGAACGCTCAATTTTCCTGATTTTGTAGGCACAGAAACTTTCTTGAATGAAGTAGAACGCTTGGCAGATACTTATGGCGAAAGGTTTAGATTAACTGCAAAACAAAAGGAATTAGTCAGAAATCTGTAAGTAATATTCAAACGTACGTATAAAAAAAGGCGAGGTAACTCGTCTTTTTTTATGACTAAGTATTTGAATTTGTAATTTTTTAGACTTAAAATTCGTTTTGAAAACATTGTAACGGTTAGAAAACCACAAAATATTATTTAATAGATATATTTTGGCACGTTTTTATCTTACTTTAATTGACGTAATCCTATAATCGAGTGAAGTATTTTCTAACCCTCATTATTTTAATCACATTGTTTGAGACAACTAATGCTCAGATAATGTATCGTACACGATATCGTACGGCTATTATGGCTGAGTCTTTTGCAATTAGTCCGTTGGGCTCTATAAATGTAGAATATCTGCCAGTTAGGTGGCAAAACAGTTTTTTAGCATTACGTACAGGAATTGGTTTTTTGCCCGGTGGCCAAACTACTGGAGTTGGTCAGGTTGCAAATGGTGGAGGTGTTTCGATTCCAACTTCGGTTACCTATAATTATTTGATAAATAATCTTCGTAAAGGTATCAACAAAAGAGTGAGTGTAAGGTGCAAATCAGCACCATCGAAAATTGCGGCAGAATGGTTTGTTGAAATGGGTACTGGCGTAACGCCCGTTGCGTATAGAAGTGCTGAAACTCGTAGCTACATATTTGGGATTTTGGGGTTGAGACAACAAGTTATTTTTGATATTCCACCACACCCCAGAGTAGTTTTTTTGAGGGTAAATGTAACTCCTTCATATTCATTCGGTAAATATGAACTTCGTGGAGGTGTTAGCTTGGGGGTTTCTCTTTAAGATTACTTTATTTGCAGTTACTAACCCCCAAACTGCTTTTGAGTGAAACGGAAAATTTATCTTACTCCAATTCTTGGTATTAGAAAGCAGTTTGTTAAGTGGGGGAAGTCGGATATTTTTTCTATAAAATTCATTTGACACCAACTTACGCCAAAAACACTTCAGTTGTAGGGAAGGGGTAAGTTTAGGACATTTAATTTGATATGATTTAAAGAGCATTAGCCGTTTGAATAAAGTTTTTTAGAAGCTTTTTGTAGTCTGTAATATTTGCTTGTTTTTTGATTTCTGACCAAGCTAATTCAACAGCCATAATTTCGGCAACGGTATCAACCGAATTAAATGTCGCCTGCCAATCCATTAATTCCATTCGAGTTCGGCGAGCTAAAAAATCTCTTAAACTACCCACCATTTCTTCACGAATCGTATAAACAATTTCGGCTTTGATGAATGGATAACTTTTATGAATTCGTTCGGTTAGAGTTGAATTTTCCAGCACATTGTTCGCCTTAGTTCCATATTTTTTTACTAAATGCTGACAAATATCTTCATCGAGATTATATTTTTTCTGAATATTTTTCCACTCATCAAAAGTATAATTTTCTCCACCAACCAAGTAGTGTAGTTCGGTTTTACATTCAGTTTCAGTATTCAAAAGTTTACAGGCTTCGTCAATTGTATCTTTGGCCATTAAGCGATAGGTCGTCCACTTTCCTCCCAATAAACTCAATAAATTAGACTTTTCATCATATTCTACTTCGTGGTCACGTACAAGTTTTTTGGTAGCTTTTGAGCCAGATGAAGCAATGAGTGGGCGTAAACCGCCAAAACCAGATTTTATTTCTGATTTTGCAGGAACTTTGGCAAGATACGGACGAAGCGTATCAAGTAAAAAGTCGATTTCTTGTTCAATTAAGATAGGCTCTTTTTCTAAATCACGGTATTCATCATCGGTTGTTCCGACCATTACTTCTCCTTCAAACGGAATCACAAATATTACTCGGCCATCTTGGGTTTTTGGAATCAGCATTGCATCTTGGCTATTTAGTACCTCTTCTGGAAGCATAATATGCACGCCCTTGCTTGGGCGTAGGCGTTTTTCTTGAGCAGGGTTCGCTAAAAGTCTGATACTATCTCCGTGTGGTCCTGTACAATTGATGAAAAGTTTAGCTTTTACAGCGATATTTTTTTCGGATAAATTATCTTTAACGATAGCTGTTGTTATCTTGCCATTGGTATCTTTTTGAAAACCTGTAATAGAGGCATGATTAACTACTGATGCACCCGCTTCGTCAGCCGAGTGTGCAAGAGCCAAACAATAGCGAGCATCATCAAGCTGGCCATCATAATACATGACCGAACTATGAAGTTTAGGCGTGAGCGTAGGAATATGCTCAAAAGTCTCTTTTTTATTGAGCCATTCAGCTTTGGGCATTAAATCATTTTTCGCAAAAAAACCATAGATTGTCAAGCCAATTTTGAAGTAAAAACCTTCAAACCAACTAAAAACAGGAGTAATCAATGCCAAAGGATGTGCCAAATGCGGTGCATTTCGGATTACTGTGTGGCGTTCTTCGAGGCCATGTTTTACTTGACGGAGTTGAGCAAAATCAAGGTTTTTGAAGGCTTGTTCTAAATACCTTACACCACCATGAATCAGTTTAGTTGATTTAGAAGAGGTTTCGGCAGCAAAATCTTGTTTTTCAATCAGAGCTACTTTGAAGCCTCGTAGAACTGCGTCTAAGGCACAGCCTGCACCGCTCGCACCACCACCGATGATGCAAATATCAAATTCTTCGTTTGTTAACCTTTCGAGGTTTTTACTTCTGTTCATGGATTGCTGTACGTGATACTGATTGATTTGGACTTGTCTGTAAATGATTAGCGAAAATAATATTTATTTTTTAGAAGGATAACACTTTTATGATTTACTTTAGGCAGTAAGATGTTCACCGACTTTTTTTTACGAGTTTTATCTCAATTTGTAAATAATGGAATGGTACTATTTTTGCTTGTAATTATTATATAAAATGACTTATATATAATAAATATTATTTTGTCTATTACTAACCAGTAATGTGTGAATTCTCTATCACTTTTGTTGACTGGTATATTTTTTGACCTAATTTCTAATACTAAAGCTGTCTGGAAATAAAACCTGAACTCTCCCTTAAATACCCCCTTTTAATAAGAAATTAATTTTTGAATCATAATGTGTGATTCTGAGATTGGATAACCTATTATATAAAATTCATATTGAATGCTATTAGTGAGTTTGAATGACTGTAAAGTTGTATTATAATTTATTATATCCATTTTTTTATTAAACCTCCATTTACTTCAATGAAGAAGATAACTTTCGCACTTGCACTTTTAAGTGGAATCTACGCCGAGTCATTCGCTCAAACCACATCTCATAATGTTAGTATTGAGATTCCCGCAGTTACAATGATTAGGATTAGTCCGACAACGGGTAATACCAAAACATTGACCTATTCAGCACCTACATTGGCTGGCGACCCAATAACGGGGGCGGTTGCGAGTGGTTCAGCATTGTATTTACAGTATTCTTCAATAATGGGGGCAGCCGTAACTGACCGAAAGATTTATGTGACAGCTACTGGAGTTACGTCGCTTACTAACGGTTTGAATGTTAAGGTTGCGGCAGCTACACCTTCATCGGGTGCGGGTGTACTTGGCACAACTACTGGAGCTCAAATTGTGTTAGCTCCTGACCAAACGTTGGCTTCTGGTGTTGCTGTCAAAGTCTTGGATGGAATCACGAGTTGTTATACTGGCACAGGGGCTACCGACGGTAGTTTACTAACCTATACATCTGATGTATTGCCTGCAACCCTCAGTTCAGCCCAGTACGGAGCATTAAGAGCAGGAACTTACACATTAACGGTTACTTATACCTTGGCTGATAATTAATTTAGGTATCAGCATTAAGTATTATTGTGAAAAATGTTAGACTTTATGGTTTAGTTATTGGTTGTAGCTAAGCCATATAGGTATTAGATTGCTTGTGCCAACAAAAATCCATCTTTCCAATGAAAAATAATTACGTCGCTGCTTGTTTGATTTTATTACTTTTTTGGTCGCTGAAAACCTTCGGAACGATTGTGGTTTTAAATGGACTTACGCATCAACATACGGGTTCGGATGGAAGTATCTTTACTGGAAAAATAAAACTAAAAAATGATGGTGATAAGCCCGAAAAATTTGTGGCTTATAAACAAGATATGCTATTTTCTTGTGGTAAGGGTGAAGTTTTTTCAAGTACTGAAACCCATGATAGAAGCCTAAAAAATTGGCTAAAAACCAGCACTGACGGAAAGAGTCTGTCGGCAGGAGAAGAATATGACTTATTTTATACTGTTAATATTCCACGTCAAGTAGATAGAAAGGGTACGTATTGGCTCGTCATAATGATTGAACCTGGTGAGCCGATTTCAAATAGCGAAAAAAATGGCTTAAATATAGCGTCAAAGGTGCGATATGCTGTTCAGGTATTGGTTGATTTAGGTTCATTTGAGTCTCCAAAAATGATTTTTGAAGATGTAAGACTAAAGAAAACACAGATTTCGTCTCGATTAGTGGAGGTTCAACTTAAAAACGAAGGATTGTTTTCTGTTCGTACTAAGATGCAATTAGAAATTTATGATGCTAAAGGTCAGAAGGTTAAGACTTTAGAAGGACGTTCTCGCCGAGTATTTCCTGAAAAATGTAGCAATTTTGAAATCGAAGTAAGTGATTTGCCCAAAGGCAAATACGATGGTGTATTAGTGGCAGATAATGGTAGGGGGCTATTTGGCTCAAATCTTACGATTGAAATAGAGTAAAATAATAACTCCTAATAAATCTTTGAATGATAACCCTGTGAAGCTCCTTGCCCATATATATTTTTTTATAATGATTTCTTTTGACTGTCTCGGACAGGAGGGATTGGAAATAAATATGCTTAATCTTCCCACAACAGCTTCGCCAGGTACCCATTTTACTATCGTTTTTGAAGTAAAAAGCTCAACCAAACTGCAAGAACCTATCATTGTCTCGCTTGGAGTACCTGCTTATTGGCAAGTACTTTTTAAGAAAGAACCACAAAATCAAATCAACCAAGAAACTCTTCGATATATTTATACTGTTTTACCGCCAAAGTTTGCTAAAGCAGGCAGTTTTACGCTTTATGTTTATGCTAAAAGAAAAAATGGGGCAATTATTTCAAAAAAACTATTGATTGATGTACTCAGAGCTAGAAGAGTTGAGATAAACCCCGTTATGATACCTGAATATGTTAAGGAAGGAGACACACTAAAAGTAGAGTATCTGATTCATAACCAAGGAAATAGTCAGGAGGCAATAAAGATAGAGAGTATAGATGGAAGAATAGAATTCAATTTAGATACGCTAAAAGTAAATCCGAATGAATCTGTTAGGATAAAAAATATACAATTGATAAAAGAGAGTGATAGCAATTCATGGGAGACACCGCTTGGTATAAAGGCTTACTTGAAAGACTCGCTTGTGCCAATACAAGTAATTAATTTAGTACCTGTATATTCAACAAAAATAAAGAAAAAAGACCCTTATCTTAGGTTTCCAATCGAAGCTGGAGTGTGGTACACCAATTATATGATTGGCAAACAAAATATTGCTGGAATACAGTTTGACATAAAAGGTAAGGGTTTTTTGGATACAAAAAGTAAGCATTTTTTAGATTTCACGGCTCATGGCCCTACCAATATTGAAATTCCGATTTTGGGAAGCTACGATGTATATTCTCTCAATTATAGTTTTAAAAATCAAAATTTTATTAAACTTGGCGATTATACATTGCAATTCAATAACCTCATGGAATTTGGCCGATTTGGTCGTGGGGTGCGTATTGATAATGAATTTAAGAAAATTGGTTTTTCTGGATTTTTCATTCAACCAAGGTTTTTTAATGAACAAAAAGAAACATTTGGAGGTAGTTTTTTCCTCAAACCAAGCTCTAAGTTTAGGGTCTCGATTGATTATATGTCGAAATACATGGCCAGTAGAAATAGTGTGTTTTGGTCAGATTTATTGGGAGTTTCCACTAAATTTAAAGGAAAAGTATTGAATTGGGAAACCGAAATTGTCGGAAATAGGGTAGAGCAAAAGTATGATTACGGACTTTTTAATAGAGTTTCGATTCAACTAAAAAGATTTCAATTACATAGCGATTATATCTATGCAGGTAAAGACTTTTATGGCTATTACAATAACAGCTATTTGTTGGTTAATAATCTTTCATTTGCCATTAGTAAACATATAAGTATAGGTGTTGGCAATAATATTACACGAATAAATCCGAGTTTAGATGCCATTAATTTCAATACTTCACCTTATAATTCAAGTATTCAAGCATTTACAAGCTTTCAATTGAATAAATTTAGCAACCTGATGCTGAGTTATAATAAACAAGAACGAGAAGATAGACTCGAACCCAAAACGTTTCATTTCAAACAAGATTTTGCTCGAATTGCCTATAATCTAAATGCTCCCAAATTGATTATTTGGTATGAAGGAAGGTACGGAACTGCTCAAAATCTTTTACTGGCCAATGACGCAAACGTGCCAAGAGAGTCGATAGCTAATTCGTTACAACCACAAGTGCGTGTTTTTACGTGGATGTGGCTTGGTGGAATAGCTGAGCATCAACGAACAAGTAAGTTTTCGACAGAAAATACTTTGACAGATTTGTTTTTTTATGGAGGTTCATTACGAATGTTCGTGGGTGAAAAGTTGAGTGCTAATTTTTCTTACAGAAATAATTATGCTCCTGATGAACTCATCGAAAATAGAAGTTTACTTGACTTGTCGGTAGGCCTTAGACTTAAAAATCATACTTTTAATTTAACTGCGGGACAAACTTTTATACCCAACTTGTCGGCTGATTTTCAAAAAAACACTTATTTGTCACTGAAATATACGCTAAGAATTAATGCTCCTGTGGCTAAAAATAGAAGTTTGAGTAATATCAGAGGGCAAATTTTGGGTCTTTCTACCAATGCAAGCAAAAAGGGAATAGTTGTACAATTAGGCGAAAAACGTATATTGACTGACGAAAACGGTAATTTTTATTTTAATAAATTAATTCCTGATAAGTATTATCTTGAAATAGATAAAAGTACAACTCCATTTGGGGTAATTACGAATGTAAAACTACCATTAGAAGTAAATTTAAAAGCTGACAGTACAAGCAATATTCAGATACAGTTAATAAAAACGGGTGGTATCGAAGGAAAAGTTTTATTTGAAGATAGTGAAAAAATAGCGACAAATTATACCGAAAAACCAGTTGTTTTAGTCAAACTTTTTAATGAAAATGAGAGTTTTACAACTCAACTTAATGAGAATAATGAGTTTTCGTTTAAAGAAATGAAGCCTGGTACTTGGCAAATTTTGGCAACTTTAGCGGGGAATCAAGAAGGTTTTACGGTAATAAATGCTCAACAAACGATTGAGATTACTGTAGATAAATTTAAGAAAACTGAATTTGCCGTACGCCCCGTTGAGCGTCAGATTGAGTTTATGCCTCGGACTTTCAAACTCGTAGATAATCAACAAGGTAAAAAACAAAATTTAACTCAGGCTGCTACTGATAATAAAAAGAAAGTATTGGAGTCTGTTTCCAAAAACACTAAAACTAATCAGCCTCAAAAAACTAAATTATTTGATGCCATTCCTATTGGTTTTATTCCAAAACCAGAAACGAGGTTTATAAAATTAGAGGTTGAATTCAGGTTTCAGTTAAAAAATAGAATTGTCCAGCGTAATAAAACAAAAAATATAGAGAGTAAACGTGTGTCAAGTATCAGCCCAAGCGATAACCTAACAAAAAGTGTTGCTTCTAATTTGGAATAGAAATGAAAAACCTTGTGCTTACATTACTATTTACTCTTTTTTTTCTGAAGAATCAAGCTCAAACATCGGGGAACGTCTCAGTGAGTTTGACCTTTAGTAGTGTTGCTCGAATAAGTATTGCATCAAGTGGAAGTAGCACACTCACACTGGGTAGCCCATCGACGGCTGGGTCATCAATTACTACGACTGTTAGTGATGAAACCAAATGGCTTAATTTTACTTCAGCAGTTGCGAACGGAGTAAGTAGGAGAATAGAAGCCAGTGTGTCGGCGGGTACTGTACCGAGTGGTTTACAATTAAGAGTAGGTTTAAATGCAGCAGTTGGTGGAGGCGGAACGCTCGGAACATTAGTAGCGACTGTTGCAAGTCCAGTAACACTCGGAACTGCTGCAACTGTATTGAATAATATAACTGGAGCTTATACAGGGGTTGGAGTAGGGAATGGTTTTAAACTCACTTATACGGTAAATGTTTCAAATTATGGATTGTTGAGAAGTGGAACAAACGTTGTCCAAATCACCTACACACTCATTGATAATTGACTTATGAAGATTATATTACTTATATTTTTACTAACCATAACCTTTTGTGCAAAAAGCCAGGCGATTTCGGTTAGTGGAAATTGGCTTCCTTCAATTACAGCTATAACGGTTACTGGAAGCGATTATTCGCCCAGCTCGCTGACCAGTGCGACTAATCAAACACTCATTACTGCAAGTGGTTTAGGGTCTTTGTTATCAACAAAAAACTATCGAATTTCTGTAAGTCAAAGCAATACCGATTGGCATGATAATTTGATTCTTACTGTTCGTAGAACTGGTGGTGGAACTCCTTTTGGAACTGTGAGTGCCAGCGGAGGCACTACTGCTCAAACCATTACAACTATTTCAACTTCTTTTTTTACAATAAATGTTAGTTTTCTGAGTCTTGGTGGTGCAAGCTTAAGCAACATTCCGATTGAATACACTCTTAGTGGAATATCAGTTATTTTACCTGTGAAAACATACAGTACCACAATCACCTACACAATTGTGGAGCTATGATGTAAGATTGTCTATGATAATTCTTCGAAAACCTCTTCTATGGCTTCAACACCATTTGAGATATTTACAATGTATGTTTGTAACTGAATATTAAAAACTTGATGATACGCAAGACTTATTTTTTTAATAAATTCATCAACAGCATCGGCCTTTATTAAATTTATAGTACAACCACCAAAGCCACCACCCATCATTCTTGCTCCAACCACTGCTTCAAAATCTTGACTTTGCTCAACCAAAAAATCTAATTCGGGACAGCTGACTTCATATTCTTTGCTTAATCCTTCGTGAGTTTCGTACATTTTTTGCCCAAAACTGCTTAGATTCCCATTTTCGAGAGCTTTACAAGCAATCGTCACTCGTTCAATTTCTTCAACAACATATTTGCAACGTTTGTAAACTATCGGCGACAGTTTATCGGCTTGACTACTTAGCATTTGCATCGTTACATCTCGCAGACTATCAACTTGAGGAAACGCCCTTTGAAGTATTTTTATACCTTCTTCACATTCGGTTCGGCGTTGATTATATTCACTGTCACCGAGGTTGTGTTTTACTCCTGTATTGCATAAAACAAGGGTGTAATCGGGAAAATCGAATGGGAAATATTCAAAACTAAGATCTTGACAGTCGAGTTTGATTACTGCATTTTCTTTGCCATGAATCGAAGCAAACATGTCCATTATTCCACAATTTACGCCTGCGTATTTATGTTCGGCTTGTTGGGCAATTAGTGCCAAATCAAGTTTAGAAAATTCTAAATTATATAGCTCATTGAGGGCAAAACCAATGCCACTTTCAACTGCTGCTGATGATGATAAGCCTGCACCAAGTGGAACATCTCCACCAAAGACCACGTTAAATCCTGTATTGATTTGTTTGCCTTTAGAGGTGATTTCTGCCAAAACTCCAATTAAAAAATTAGCCCAACCTTTTTCTGATTTTTGGAGATTATCTAATGAAAATTCGTACAAATCATCTAAATCATAAGCATAAACTACACATTTTTGGTCGTTTCGAGGTGAAATAGCAAAATAAATGGCTTTGTCGATTGCAGCAGGCAACACGAATCCATTATTATAATCTGTATGCTCACCTATGAGATTAATGCGGCCTGGAGCTCTAACTAAAAGAGTAGGGTTTGCGTTGAAATGTTCTTTAAACTTATTGGTTAAAATAGCGTTTATCATAATATTATTATAGAGAAAATGGCAGTCTGAATCAAAGGTTTGGAGTTTTATGAAAATACTCCAAAATACTAACTTTTCAAACGTTTGGAAAAAAGAAAGCCCCAAGAAACTTAGGGGCTTCTACGAATGTTTTGTTAACTTAATCACTTTTTTTCTACTGTTATCAAAAATAGTGTTTTTTTTAATGTTCTGTATAAATAGTTTTAGATATCACGTATAGCCTTTGGTGTGCAATCGTTTGACTATCAATATTTTTGATTAATTCATGACATTGCAAAGCATTGCACATAATTTATTTTTGTATGATTTCAAGAAAATATATGATGTTTTTGTTGAATCTTAATAAATTATTTTAAATGCTCGAATGTTTTGCTGGTTGATACCAAAAAATATATTGTCTTTTATTGATAATGATGAACGTACATCTCCTTGTAAATTAAAGCCCGATCGACGCTGTGGAATGTTTGTAAACTGTCCTTTACCATCCCCTCTCAGCAATAGGCCATAGTTGGCATCATACTTGCCAAATTTTAAGCGTGATTTATTTAAATTACCAGCTAAAATAAGGTCTTTATTTCCATCTTTGTCATAATCTAAGATTGTTATCGTAAATATTGGAGCAAATTGAGCTTCGATAGGCAAAGATTTTTCTTCAAACTTACCTTCTTGGTTCTGAATCAATAAAGCTGTTTTTAGGTAATTTACTTCGAGCTTCTTGGCATTTTTTAGTTCATCTTCACCAAAAATATCGGTTAAAGTTGCATTTGAATAGCTATCGTAAGACGTAAACTTTGGGCGTTTGGTTGGCACTTGTTCTAATAATTCGTCACGAGTTAGATACGGATAGCTTTGTGCTTGAATATACGTACACAAAATTGGGTCGATGCTACCGTTATCATCAAAATCTTTATAATACAACTCTACGGGCTGTTTATCGCTTGCTTTCGCTTGGCTATTTAAACCTAAATTTCCGACCAGTAAATCAGGTAAACCGTCGGCGTTGAGGTCATCTACTACAAGTTTATTCCACCAGCCAGATAGTTTTCGGTCAAAATAATTTTCGGTTTTTTCAGTCATTTTCCCATTTTCATTTTCAAAAACCGTTATAGGCATCCATTCTCCAACAATTATCAATTCTTG
This sequence comes from Emticicia sp. W12TSBA100-4, assembly GCF_040253585.1. NCBI lineage: Bacteria > Pseudomonadati > Bacteroidota > Cytophagia > Cytophagales > Leadbetterellaceae > Emticicia > Emticicia sp. W12TSBA100-4. The sequence goes on along the minus strand of NZ_JBELAU010000014.1, from coordinate 64,151 downwards.
TTTTTTATCTTTGTTTAAATCAACAAAAGCAGCATCTGTAACCATGCCTATATTTTTTATATTTTCGGGTGTGTTTTCTTTAAATAGTGGTGCCGAACCGTTCCCTTTGCCTTCATTAATCAACACATAACTGCGAGGAATGTTTGGATATTTACCGATAGAAACTCGTCCACCCACAAAAAGGTCTGGTTTTGAGTCTCCGTTGATGTCGGCTACTCGTACACAACCAGTACTTGTGAGCATAGCGGGTAGGGCAGAAGGACTTAATGTAAAATCGCCTTTTCCGTTATTCAAAAATAATTGGTCTTGTAAATTAGGATCGTTTTCGGTGAAATTTCCGTAGCCACCATAAGCCACATAAATATCTTGGAAACCGTCGCCATTTGCGTCGAAGAAAACAGCATCACTTACATCTGCATTGGGGTTAGAGGGGAAAGGTTTCTTTATGAATTGTAAAGAAGTACCACTCGATTGAATGTAAAGTTCGCTACCTTTTCCGTAGCTTCCACCTACAAATATATCTTCGAGACCATCTTTATTTACATCGCCTTTGACCATTATTGGACTAATAAATGACTGAGAATTAGTCAATAGAGGTTGTCTTTTAAAGTCATTATGCGTGGTTTTGTTTTGAACCGAAACGATTGGTGAAGTTATTTCTGTAAAAAACGTGTTGTTCTGAATGTTTGGATTTAGTTTTACAGAAGTATTCTTTTCTTCCAGAACTAAAGTTTGATTCGCTTGTACGTTTCTCAAGACTTGGCTCTTATCTGAATTCCAAACTATTTTTATCGAATCTATTTTGGTATTTTTACCCAAACCAAAATTCATCATAAAACTCACATTCGACTGATAACCACGAGTAGGCATTTGTTCTTGGTATTGGGTATTTCCTTGGGCATAAAGATAAACTTTTGCTCCAATCCCCATTTTGTTGCTGTTTTCACCATTGAGTTTTACCTTCAAAAACTGATTGCCGAGCTTGGTATTTGCTTCATTTTGATAAATAAATGCGGGCGAATTAATATTGTTTACAACTAAATCTAAATCTCCATCATTATCTAAATCAGCATAAGCCGCCCCACTACTATTCGATTGCTCACCCATGCCCCAATTAGTGGTTTGGTCTTTAAAGTTTAGCTTACCATTATTTCTGAAAATATAGTTTTTTACATTCGATGAAGGCATTTTTTGCACTAATTCAAGTACATCGGTTCGTTGAAAACCGCCTTGTTTGGTTGCCATAAAATCATCCATGTATTTCAAGAAATCAAGATTTGTATAGTCGTGCAGATAGCCGTTGGTAATGTATAGGTCTTTCCAACCATCATTGTCATAATCGGCAAAGAGTGCCGCCCAGCTCCAGTCTGTGTTCGATATTCCAGAAACCTGTCCAATTTCGCTAAAAGTGCCATTTCCGTTGTTGAGTTGAAGCATATTTCGCATATATTGGTGATGAAAACCAGACCTTACGCCCAAATCAAATTTATCATAGTTATCGGGCGACATCAACAATTTTTGACGGCGATTGTCTTCGGGAAGCATATCAAGCGTAAAAATATCGGGTAGTTGGTCGTTGTTAATATCGGCTACATCATTTCCCATCGAAAAATTGGAAGTATGTCCGATTTGTTCGTGGCTTACTTCTCTGAATCCACCTTTTTGATTATTTATGTAGAGTCGATCAGGCACGGCATAATCATTACTCACATAAATATCTGGCCATCCATCTTGATTAATATCGGAAATTCCTGCTCCCAAACCATAAGATAGTGCCGAACTTTGAATGCCCGCTTGGCGAGTTATATCTTTGAAAAATCCATTATCATTGCGGTAGAACCTCGAACCACTCACAGCATCATCGACTTTTACAAGAGCTGCTGTGCGGGCTTCATCAAGAACTGGAAGGGATTTTATGTTATGGTTGAGCAAGAACATATCTAAGTCTCCATCTTTATCGGCATCGAAGAAATAGGCGTTTGTGCTTGAGGCAGGGCTATCAAGTCCAAATTTTGCTGCTTGTTCTACAAAAGTTGGAATTCCATTGGCATCGTTACCTTGATTGATAAACAGTTCGTTTGCTTTCTTTTCGGGTTGTAGATTTCCTGAATGACACACATAAATATCCAACTTCCCATCGGCATTAATATCGACCATTGTTGTGCCAGTTTTCCATGGACCTTCTCTACCTGCTACACCTGCTTTAGTGGTAATATCTTGAAATTGCATCGTCCCTTTATTCAGATACAATTTATTTTGCTGCATATTGCTCGTAAAATAAAGGTCTTCAAATCCATCACCGTTTATATCGCCAACTGCTACTCCGCCACCATTATAGAAATATTCGTACATCAATACATTTGTATTCAGGCCTTCGTTAATGACATTCTGAAAGTCGATGTTTGTTTTATCAGGGAAAAGTAGGGTAAAGATTGGTTCTTGTTTTTCTTGTTCTTCGCTTGTATTTTCTTCTGATGGAGAATTTTTACAGGAAGAAAAGAATAGACTTATTGATAATAGGTATGTGATGGTAGAAATTTTCATTTTTAGGTTATAAATCTCCGATTGAGATAAAAATATGTAAGCTTGAGATTATAGAACAAATATACAAAGTTGTGCATAACTTCCCGAAAGTTTTAAACTTTAGGGAAGTTATTTGAATAAAAAAAGGGTAGCCAAAAGTTTTGATACTTCTGACTACCCGATTGTCTTATAACAAAAGATTAGTATCCAGGGTTTTGGATTAATTTACTGTTACGGTTCATTTCATCACGATGAATCGGTAAGAAATAAATTTTGTCATCCCAGTTACGATTTTCCTTACCTGGGTCAATTTTACCGACTGTATAAGAATAATCGTAGTTGCTTGGATCATACTTATAAATCGAAACGGTTTTGCCCGCTTTTAATGTTCCTTTTACATTGATGATACTTGCTTTGCGTCCGAGGGTTGTTGGAGCAATCATCCAACGACGAGCATCGTGGTAGCGTTGTTCTTCAAATACCATTTCGATACGGCGTTCGTTGCGATAACGTTGGCGTAGAGCGTCGCCAGTTTCTGTAATTGCTGGCATACCTGCACGGAAACGAATTTGATTTAACCATTTTTGAGCCTCAATGTCTTCGCCAAGTTCGATACAAGCTTCAACATAGTTGAAAATTGCTTCAGTATAGCGTAAAAACGGCCAAGGAATTTGTTGCCAAGAGTTTTGATCAACTAAACCTGGATTTGGATCAGTAAACTTACGCATATAATAGCCAGTGTAGCTACCATTCCAGTCTTCGATGCTACTTTTACGTGTATCTAAACCGAAGTGAGTTTTCTTTGCTCCACCCGAAACAACTTCGTATTCACCTGTTTGAATTTGATTAGCAGGGTCAAGTGGGGCTGCACTTGCTGAACGTGGTTTCCAAGGTGAACCTTCATACAAGATTGTTGATTTCAAACGTGGGTCACGGTTATCGTAAGGAGCTTTTGCGTGTTCAGGCTTGTTCCAGTCGAATTTTGTGCCATCCATCATTTCATAATCATCAATTAACTCTTGGATTGGCGTATTTCCAGCCCAGTTGTTATAACCATTTGGTCCGTTGAAAAGCCCAACACGTCCACCATCTTCGTTTTTACTTTGAATAAAGTAGCGTCCAAAGATGATTTCGTTTTGGCCACCATTTCTTCCCAACGACTGATTCATGTAGTTGGTTGCTGCAACATCGGCTGAAACAGGAGCAGTAAGCCCTAATTGGAATCCAAATCCTGGTAAATCTAACACTGCTTTTGCGGCAGCTTTAGCTTTTTGCCAACGTTCAGTGCGATTGCCACTTGGAAAACCCATCAATTCTGGTTTTCCGAAAGCAGCCATTGCTTTCGATTTTGCTTTGGCCGTTGGTACATCATACAAATCACTGGCAGCATAAATCAACATACGAGATTTTAGAGCCAAAGCAGATGCCTTCGTTGCACGGCCTTTTTGAAGTGATTTTCCATCAAGCAATACTGCCGCTTCGTCGAGGTCTTTTATAATAAAGTTTAAACATTCTTCAAAAGTGTTACGGGCAGTGAGGAAATCGGTATCATTCAAAGAGAAAGCTTTGTCAACGATTGGTACACCACCGTAGTAGCGAACTAATTGATGATAAAAATAGGCTCTCATAAATTTAGCTTCTCCTTGCAAACGCTCAACAATCTTGTTGGTATTTGGGAATTGTGGGTTTTCTAAATTTTTCAAAGCAAGATTGCAGGCTCTGATACGAGAATACATATTTCCCCAGCTTAAAGTACCATTAATCCAACCTGGATCAGCAGGATTACTTCTACCTTCTGTAATGGTTGTAATACCTCTTCCTGGGTGAGTAAAAATAGCTTCATCAGTCAACGATGCAAGCATTTGCTCATTGAAACCACCCACACCTAAACCACCATATAACTCACTCACAAAAGCCTCTGCCAGAGGAGCATCGCCCCAAACTACGTTTTCTGATAATTGGTCGAGCGGTTTTGTATCTACAAAGTCATCGTTACAGCTAATCGTAAAAAACGAAACTGCAAAGAATGACAAAATTAATTTTTTATACATTTTCATTTTTCTATTAATTAAAATTTAACGTTTAAACCTAAGTTCACTACTCTTGATTGCGGATAATACTGACCAGTTGTATTTGCTGTTTCTGGGTCAAATACTTTCAATTTATCAACCGTAAACAAGTTAACACCACTTGCGTAGATTCTCATGCTGCTGAAACCAACTTTTTTACCAATTGATTCTGGAATAGTATAACCTAATTCAAAGTTCTTCAAACGTACATAGTCCGAACTTCTCAACCAATAAGTATTATTACTTGAGTAGTATTGGTCAGAACGGTTAGCGATACGTGGGTGAACATCACTTGGATTGTCGATTGTCCAACGGTTTTGGTAGATGTCAAGTAAGTAATTACCAATATTACCCATTTCGCCAGCACTTACGTATTGTTTTGCACCAGCCGCACCTTGAATCAAGATTGTTAAGTCAAGGTTTTTATATTGACCTCCCAAATTAATACCACCTTGGAACATCGGAAGCTGTGTAAAGTCAGTTCTTACTTGGTCATCTGGTGTGATTTTACCATCGCCGTTGTAATCTTTATACTTCATATCTCCAGGGCGAAGTTCTTTTACGATTGCTGAATAATCAATTCCACGAGCATCAATAGCTGCTTGGTCTTTAAATACACCATCGTAAAGGTAAGCCATGAAAGTATTCATTGGGCGACCAGTAGTGCGTTGCCATTCTGGAGCTCCAGGAGCTTCATCCCAGAAATCAATTCTGTTTTTAGCATAACCACCGTTTACGCTTACGTTATATTTAAACTCGCCAGTTTGGCCACGGTATCCAATGTTGAAGTCAAAACCACGGTTAGATACTTCACCAAAGTTTTGTGCAGGAAGTGTAATACCTGTTGATTGTGGCACAGATGCATTTTTGAACCAAAGGATTTTTGAACGCTTATTTACAAAATAATCAAATTCAAAATTGATTTTACCATTGAATAATTGACCTTCTAAACCAATGTTTGAGTTAGAAGCAACTTCCCAAGTAATGTTTTCGTTTGGAAGACGAGTTTCAAACAACGTTTTTTGCTCGGCATCGCCCAAAATAACACTGCGGAATCCGTAAGTAGAAAGATACTGGTAGGTAGCAGGAGTATTAGAGTTAGGAAGGTTTACTTGGTCATTACCCAATTGTCCCCACGAACCTCTCAATTTCAAGAAGCTAATAAATGAAAGGCTTTTCATGAATTTCTCTTCTGACATCACCCAACCTGCCATTACACCAGGGAAGAAACCATAACGTGTTGCTTTCGGGAAACGGTCAGAACCATCGTATCTCCACAAAAACTCAGCTAAATATTTCTCTTTGAAGTTATAAGCCACACGACCAAAATAGTTGATACGAGCAGTTTCATAACCACCACCACCGTTGTTCCTTTCTAAATCTCCACCTGCAAACATTTGGTCAAGTGCTGGTGAAATAAAGTAACGGCGGAAGGCATTAAAGTTATTTCCTTCGATAGTTTCTGTATTTGTACCAGCTAAAACTGTTAGGCCATGTACGCCAAATGTACGCTCATAAGTGGCTACTCCACCCAATAAGATATTCAACTGGTCGTCATAAGATTGATTTAAGTTTGGTTCAGCTGGACCTCTTTTGCTTGCTACGAGTTTAGGAGTAGTGCCATCTGCTTCAAATCCTGAACCTTGTTGGTAAAGTGTCCACGGAATTTGCCATAACTTTCTTGTTCCCAATCTTTTATCAATCGCTGCTGTTCCTGTTAATTTCAAACCTTTTACCCAAGGAATTTGAATGTCAAGAGCTCCATTTGTTTGAATAAAATCTTGTTTTTGACGGTCATAGCCTGATAGGTCAGTTGTGATAACCACAGGGTTTTCACCATTTTCGATGTCTGGGCCAGGAAGACCATTTGGCCAGAAAGCTTGCTGTTGTGGTTTCCCACGCATTTGCATTCTGAAAATGGCTGCTGCTGAACGAGTAGGGTAGTTACGAGCTTCTTCACGACCCAAAATACCAACATTTAAGTTAATGTATTTGTTGATTTTAGCATCTAAATTCAAACGAATATCATATTGTTGATAGTTCGTAGCTGAGTTTTTATAGAAAGCATCTTGGTTTTGATAACCAATTGATGCTAAGTATTTTACGCTTTCTGTGCCGCCCGAAATTTGCAAGTTATGTTGCGTTTGAGGCGACCAAGTTTTCAAAGTAGCTTTGTACCAATCTGTATTTGGGTATAACCAAGGGTCAGAACCATCAGAGTATTTTTGAATATCTGTTGGTGAAAATGGAGCTTTTCTAATTGTTCCATTTGGACGAGTGAAAGAACCTGTTGATTTATATGCAGCATTTGCACCTGCCCACTCACTTACAGGTAAACCATAAATATCAAGGTCATTGAGCATACTCACGTATTGCGAAGCATTAGTCAATTTAGGTACAACCGTTGGTTGAGAAAAACCTTGATTGGCTGAGTATGACACCACTGGTTTGCCAGTTTTTCCACGCTTAGTAGTAATCAAGATTACACCATTGGCAGCACGAGAACCATAAATAGCTGCCGAAGCATCTTTCAAAACTGATACACTTTCAATGTCATTTGGATTGATACGGTCAAGTCCACCCGCACGATTCGGAATACCATCAACGACAATAAGGGCATCGCCATTATTTAAGGTATTAGAACCACGAATACGAATCGACGAACCGTCAGCACCTGGCTCACCACTACGGTTTACTGCCACAACGCCCGCCATACGACCTGCGATTGAGTTACTCAAGTTTACTGTTGGTGACTTGATTAACTCCGAACCTTTTACTGATGCAACTGAACCAGTAATTGTTTCTTTTTTCTGCACACCATAACCAACCACAACAACTTCTCCAAGCGTTTTTGTGTCGGTCATCATACCTACATTAATTGTTGCACGGTTTCCCACAACAACTTCTTGTGGCTCGTAGCCCACGATGCTAAATACTAACACCGCCTTGCTATCAGCTACAGCAATCGAATACTCACCATTGGCATCGGTTGTTGTTCCTTTTTGAGTGCCTTTGATGAGGATGCTTACTCCAGGAAGAGCTTCTCCTTTTTCACCATCGGTTACTTTTCCCGAAACTTTTTGCTCAAGAAATTTGCCCGAACCAGCTTTGGCAAAAGCATTCGGAGCAGACAATGCTCCTACCGCTCCGAGAAGTAGTACTACTAATGCCCGCAGAGTAAATTTTTTCATAGAAATTTTTGATTAAGGTTAATAAACATTTTGATTAAACATCGCTTAAAGATATATTAAAATCTTTTAATAAGTATAGGTAAAATAATGTTTTATGTAGAGAAAGCTGTATTTTTCTAAGAAAAATGCTTATTAAAGACTCTTATCTATATTATTCATATTTTGCAATCGTTTGCACAAAATGATAATATTCCGTTGATTATTTGCCTTATTCTTAGCATAAAGAATGCTATTTAGGTTTCTGATTATAATGACCCATTTGAAAAAATTCTTTTCAATGTTAACATTAGTAAGTTGTATAATCTATATACGTCATAGGTTTTGAAGGGAATGATTTTAAAATTTTTTAAAATCACTTTTTTATTTAACTTGCGAGAATATACTCAACCTATTAAAATCTATACAATGCAAAGACATCAAGCTACAATCAAGGAAATTGCCCTAAAATTGGGTGTTTCTATTTCGACTGTTTCGAGAGCTTTACAAAATAATACTCGTATCGGCTTAAGAACGAGAGAAAGAGTTTGGGAATTGGCAAAATCAATGCACTACGTGCCGAATCCAGCCGCTATTTTTCTGAAAAAGAATCGTACATATACTATCGGAGTTTTACTGCCTTATCTACAAGAAGAGTTTTTTTCAATGGCGATTTCAGGTATTGAAGATGTGGCTTTGGAGAAAGGCTACAATGTAGTGGTGAGCCAGTCAAGAGATAAGTTTGAGAGAGAAGAAAAAGCACTGAAATCGTTTCTAAGTAGCCGAGTTGATGGCGTAATTGCTTCAGTAGCTGCTGAAACCAATAATTATAGCCACTTCAAGGAAGTCGAAAACTTTGGTACACCATTGGTGTTTTTCGATCGTGTGCCTCGAAACCTTGATGCCAATAAAGTGCGTTGTAGCATTACTGATGGTGCTTTTGAAGCTATTGAATTTTTGATAAATAAAGGTGTCAAGAGAATTGCTTTAATGAATGGCCCATCGAATTTAGAAGTTTGTGATGAGCGTTTAAATGGTTATCTGACGGCAATCAAGAAGTTTAACCTCGAAACGTCGCCTAAATATATTAAAGCTACTGATTTATCAAAAGATGATACAGTTATAAAAATGGAAGAATTATTGGCTTTGGACGAACCACCCGAAGCAATTCTGACTTTCAATGATTATGTAGCACTTTATGCTATGCAGGTATGCAAACAAAAGGGTATTGTGCCTAATAAAGACATTTTGTTTGTAAGTTTTGCTAATCTACCGATGACATTCTACTTAGATAATCCTCCACTGGCGTCGGTCGAGCAGTTTGCTTACAATATGGGTATAAAGGCCACTGAGTTATTAATAAATATCATCGAAAATCCAGCAGAAGAAATGCCACCTTATGAGGAGGTTTTAATGCATACAAAATTGATAGTTCATTAAAAAAGGTTGAATTTTATTCAACCTTTTTTAATGAACGTGCGTAGTTGCTGAAGATTATTTCATGTGATTAACTTTCTAATTCAACCTCAGATGTTTCTTCAATAATTGTCACTTCATTATCAAATAATGATATTGGTTCATATTGCTGCTCGGTTATCTCGAAGAATCGCTGGTGAATATCAAATGCTGGTTCTTCGGAAGAGAGTGAACATACTACTCTTTTGTAAGTTCCATCTTCTTGAAGTTCATAGGCATTTACGTTGTCTCTGAGGTTAAAATCCAAAATGTGCATGACTTGACGTTTTACATCTTCATCAACAATTTCAAACAATGATTCGATACGTTTATCAAAACTTCTTACCATAATATCAGCACTGCCACCGTACAGTTTCGGATGAGTATTATTATGAAAATAGAAAATGCGAGCGTGTTCGAGGAAAAGACCAACGATTGAGCGTACCGTAATATTTTCGCTCAAGCCCTTACGTCCAGGGCGTAAACAGCAGATTCCACGTACAATCAGTTTGATTTTTACCCCAGCTTGTGAAGCCTTGTAAAGTTCATTGATTACGTACTGGTCTTCCAACGAATTGAGCTTGATACAAATGCCACTCGGTAAGCCATTTTGGGCATTGATTGCCTCATTGCGTATCATTTCAATGAGCTTATTCCGCATATCTCGAGGTGATGTAATCAGGTTATGATAATCTGCAGGTTGTGAATGCCCTGTGATTACATTAAAAAACTCTGAAATATCTTTCGTATAAGTCGGATTGCTCGTTAGCAAGCCAATATCTGTATAGAGTCTTGCCGTGTCTTCATTATAATTTCCACTGGCCAAGTGAGCATATTGTGTTACTTTATTACCTTCTTTTCGTACAATAAGCATGAGTTTGGTGTGGGTTTTATACCAACCAATGCCATAAATTACGAAGCAGCCCGCACGTTGAAGTCGATCAGCTTCACGAATATTATTTTCTTCATCAAAACGTGCTTTGATTTCAAACAAAACTGATACGTGTTTACCATTTTCGGCCGCTTTTAAAAGGGCTTGAGTAACACGTGACTTCTTGGCAAGTCTGTAAATCGTTAATTTAATAGCCAGAACATCAGGGTCTTCGGCTGCTTTTTCGATGAGTTGAAGCACAGGCTCAAAATTGTTATACGGATGGTGCAACAACAAGTCTTTTTCACGAATTATCTCAAAAATGTCAGCGTTTTTATCTCGTAATCTTGGATGTGTGATTGGCGGATGTACGGGCTTGATGTCCTCTTGAAATTCGGGATGACGGATAATTTGCCACAAACAAGTGTAGTCTATCAAACATTCATCGAAAAAGATGTTATATTTATCAATTTCGAAGCGTTTTTGGAGCATAGTAAGCATCCATTCGTTTGGATTTGGTTCAATTTCCATGTGAACCACTCTGCCCAATCGACGACTCTTGATTTTTTGCTTGATTTCGTCCACAAAATCGGCTTCGATATCATCTGACTCTTCGAGCGTAAAATCTCCGTTTCGTACAATTCGGAACAAATTAACCGATTGAATTTCGATGTTTCGATAAAGTTTTTTTATTTCATGACGAACAATTTCTTCGATTGGTAAAAACAAAATTTCCTCACCACGTTCAATCGGAAAAAATCTCGGTAGATTGCTCGGGATTTGTACAAACGAAATTTTCTTATTTTCGCTATCATCAGGGAAAAGCGTTGAGCGGTTAGCATCGGTCACAACGCCAAAAATCAAGGTTTTGGCAATCAAAACAGGAAAAGCGTGAGTGTGGTCGAATAGCATTGGCGTAAGCATCGGATAAACAGTATTATCGAAATACGCAATGGTTTCTTCTAATTCGTTCGGAGAGAGTTCACTAATTTTTACAATCCTAAACTTGTATTCCGAAAATAAGGGCTTTAGCTCTTCCTTAAAAATACGGTCTTGTTCTTGGCAAAATTGTTTCACAGAAAGCATAAGGGCTTTTCGGAAAGGAATTTCACGTAAACCAGAATAATCAATACGTTCTTTATTGAAATCAAGATAATTGTAGAGGCTACCCAATCGAACCGTAAAAAATTCGTCAAGATTTGAGGCTGTAATAGCCAAAAACTTTAATCGTTCAAATAAGTTAAGGTCTTTTTCACGAGTTTGGTCAAGTACACGCTCGTTGAATTTCAGCCAACTTAAATCACGGCTCAAATAATTCGATTGTTCAATACTATCAGCATAGCGATTGATTTTTGAATCTTCGGCAATGCCTTTTGTTTCGCTATTTTTACTACTGGGTACTAACCCATTTAAAAATGAAAAAAGGCTACTTTTCGAGCCTTTGTCATTGGGTGCGTTTTTTATATTTTCTTCCATCGCTCGACAACAAAATGTGTTCTGCGAAGTAAGTCAAAAATGGTGTAAAATTCAAGAATTTAATAATAATTTAACGTTAGACGCTCAATTCTAATGGTATTTTAATAGTGGCTGAAATTATCCGTTAATCGCACGTAGAGTATGTTGTTTTGCTATCAATTACAGCAATATTATTTACGAAAATTGACTGAATTCTTTTAGGAATCGTAATCTTGGCAATGTTGTTTGAAGAACAAGTTAGCTTGAGTATTTCAGAATTATTGCATAAATCAAGGGCTGATAGCGTATTGTTTGAAACATCTAAAATGCGTAATTTAGTGTTTTTACTTAGATCAATGCTGGTCAGTTTATTATTGTCGCACTTTAATTCCATTAAGGCTATGTTATTGACAAGATTAAGTGATTTAAGTTGATTTTTCGATAAATAAAGTATTGAGAGTCTTGTAGCTGCATCAACAGAAATCGTAACGAGTAAATTATTGCTCGCATTAAGTGCATATAATTGTTTGCTCTGAATGCTTAAATCTTTCAATTGGTTATTCACACAATTTAGAGCGGCTAAATTCAGGTTTCGACTCAAATCAATGCTTGTTAGAAGGTTAGAAGAGCAATCAAGCGATTCTAAGGCACTATTTTGAGTTACATCAAGATTATCAATTTGATTTAGTGAACAATCTAAGTATGTCAATGATTTAAAGCCTTCAATGCCAATCAAAGATTTAATTTGAAGATTTGGTAAACTCAAAACCTTAATGTCTTCGGCGTCTGTTTTTTTTATTTGTCCATTAATGGTGCTATCAGAGTCAATTTTTTGAGCAATTAATGCTTTCTCAAAATTGCTGTCTTTGATAAGAATGATATTTGGGTCGATTTTAATAGTGCGAGAACTACAAGCCATCACGAAGCCAAAGGCTACCAAACAAGAATAAAAATATTTTTTCATTGTCATAATATTTTAATTGCAGCCATTTATCTTGGCTTCAAAAGTTGAACCACTATTAGAATTGATTGAAAGACCTGGAAGAAATAAAATCGAAGTGGCAGCATTCACTTTAACGGTGGTGTGATTTTCTCCGTCAGGATTTATTTTGTTGGATAATTTAGCTGATTCATTATTGTTATATTGGTAAATGCCACTACTAATATCATTATCAGGCGATGTAAGACTCAAGACTGTAGTATTACATTTATAGATTTTCAATTTTAATCGAGCTGTATTTGAAACATACTTTGCCGAATTTTGATAAGTATATTTTAGAGAGTCGGTTCCAAGGAAATTTTGAGAGGTAGGTTTAAACCATATTATACCAGTACTATCAACCGAGAATTTTCCATTTGGAGTTGTATAGCTGCTCTGAATACCCGCAAGATTTACATTTAAATCTAAAGTTAAATTATTAAATGCTACTTTGGGGAAATCATTTGCTTTAACATTGCATGCAATAGAATCTCTATAAGGTAAAATGAGTGAGTCTGGGGTGGCAATAGGTACTAAGTTGGCATCGTATCCATCCAAAGAATACCGCCACATAGCACCCGTAAAGCCTAAAAGATTGTTTGAACCCATACCATAACCACTAAACATATATGTATGTGAGCCTGTTGTGATATGATTAAGTGTATTGACCGATGCACCAGGTATATTAGTTGTACTTTCGACTTTAAGTCCTGCTGATACGGGAGTATTATTAATCATATTATCTACTTTTACTGCTTCCCAATTACCAGTAGTGGGGTTTATTCGCCAAATATCTCTTAAAAAAGATGAGTATTGTCTTAGACCACCAGTCATATACAATTTATTATCGCTCCCTACCCAGCAATAAGGTGCATTTCTCGAACCAGGATTTGTTGCAGTTTGTGGTGGATTAAAGGCTTCATTTCCTGATATTAGTGTCCATTCTTTATTTGTAGGGCTAAACTTCCAGAGGTCACCGTATTCATCTACTCCATGAGATTCGGCATAGCCACCATAAATCCAGAAATTACCGCTATTATCTTGCCAATACCCATAGTCTGACCTTGCACGAGGATAATATTGTATTGTGGGATTGTATTCAGTACCAGGATATACTCCATTTGGACAATCCTTACAGAATGGTTGGTTTTTATTGCCACTGATAAACGTCCAACTTTTAGTTGTAGTATTAAATTTCCACAAATCATTATACGAAAGCGAACCGCTTGGTGTATCAACTGCTCCACCGTACATCCACATATTATTGTCGTTATCAAACCATGCTCTGGCTCTATATCTATCGCTCGGTTTACTTTGTGAGCCTGCGTATTCATCAAAAAAAGCAAATTTTTTTGTCTTTGGATTATATCGCCAAAGGTCAGAGCGGGTGAATGTTTCAGCTGTATTTTTATCTCTATAAAGTCCACCAAAAAACCAAATGTTTCCATCTTTGTCAACTGCCGATGCCATTCTGTTTCTGCCACCAGGGTGAGCAGTACTGCTTTCTTGCCCAATCGGCCCAACAATATTTTGCCAACCTAAATCAGAAATAAAAGCCCACTTTTGCTGAGAAATGTCATATACCCAAAAATCAGATGAATATTCAGATTCCAATGAAGCACCTCCGTAAACATAAATTTCATTATTATTTGTGATACCACCAGCAGGATGTTCTCTGACCGAAGGTTTAATGGCACTGTCTAAAACCCAGGGTGCTCCTCGGACACTTAGAGGTGAAGGTAAGGGGCGAGGGAAAATCCAAGAGGCATCGCTTACTAAATATCCAGACATCCAAGTCCATTGATTTTGTGAAAAACAATTCAGAGAGATAGCACTTAAAAAAATGAAGAAGATAGTTTGCTTAGATTTTATACAGAAAAGTACAGTAAAAGCTACGCTTTTAGAATTAGGCATTTGCGGTATTAGAAAATTTACAGGTAACAAGTTTTGGAGGCACGACAATAATAAATTAAATAATAATAGCTTGTAGTTTTTCGCAGTTTAACCTGTTTTCGTTAACAAAACTAAGATAAAAATGATTAATATTCAAGGAAAAGTCTCTAAAAGTTCTTATACAAGTAGGCAGTTTTTGAACAAATAACGGTTTTAAGATCCTTTTTATTGGATTAAAAATAAAATTATTCCCCTAATTTTATGGACATATTTCGTGGGTATAACGATTTATAATTTAGTAATGATTCAAAAGAAGATATTTCGATTAAAAAGAACTATCTTTACAAAAATGATATTTTTAAATAGCCTCAATGAAATTACGAGTGAATTGTCAAATTGACTACCAATGTGCCGAAAATGTGCCATTAATTTTAATGCTTCGTCCACAAACTGGAGCCGCACAACAAGTTTTACAAGAAAGTTTATCATTTAATCCTGAAACTCATTTTACAGAGTTTCAAGATAATTATGGTAACCTGAATCAAAAATTAATCACCCCGATTGGCAATTTTAAAATTGAAGCCTCGGCGGTTGTTCTAACATCAGATTCAATTGATGTAAATTTTGCAGCAGGTGCGGTAGCTCCGCAATTTATTCCAGATTATGCTCAAGTTTATATATTGCCAAGTCGATATTGTGAGTCAGATTTATTTTTACAGATGGCTGCCGAAATTACACAAGATTTCCAAACCGGATATGAGAAGGCAAATGCAATCTGCCAATGGGTAAAAAATAATATAACGTATCAATATGGCTTTAGTTCATCATCTACTTCTGCAGTTGATATCAATCAGACTCGTATTGGTGTTTGCCGTGATTTTTCGCATTTAGCCATTGCATTAAGCCGTGCCATAAATTTGCCTGCTCGTATGGTTGTGGGATATTTGTATGAATTAGACCCAATGGATATGCACGCTTGGTATGAAGTTTATCTTGAAAATCAATGGTTTACTTTTGATGCTACCCAAGCACAAGCCAAAGGAAATCGAGTAGTTTTGGCTTACGGGCGTGATGCCAGCGATGTGGCTTTTGCTACTCAATTTGGTAATATTTATCTCAACAATATGCAAGTATCAGTAGAAGCAGTCTCATAAATCGGTGAATTATTTATTAATTTTGCCCCAAACAACTTATATTTTAATCATCAGAAATAATTAAGCTGCAAAATTCGTTACAAAAACGTAGCATTTTTATTATCTTTGCACCCATGTTTTTAAAAAGACCTCATATCGCCCTGTTGTTTGTTAGTGTTTTGTTGTTTTCGGCTTGTTCAAGCAAGTTTATGAAACTGCAAAAGAAAGGAACTACCGAAGAAAAATATAAAGCTGCTAATGATTATTACAAAAAAGGTGACTTCTACAAAGCAGGCATCCTTTTTGAAGAAATCATTCCGTTGTTGAAAGGAGATTCGCTCGCCGAAAACGCTCAGTTTTATAATGCTTATGCTCAATATCAGCAAAAGCAGTATAGCATGAGTGCCTATTTGTTTAAGAGTTTTTATGCTACTTACGCAAATAGCCCAATGGCCGAAGAAGCATTTTATATGTACGCCAATTCGATGTACAAAGATTCGCCAAATTTTAATCTCGACCAATCAAGTACGCTTACAGCTATTGATGCTTTACAGACTTTCATTAATTCATATCCTGAAAGTAAATATGCCGAAAGCTGTAATCAAGATTTGAAAGATTTGAGACATCGTTTGGAAGAAAAAGCCTACGAAAAAGCAAAACTTTATTACAAAACAAGTGGCGTAACGATTGCTAACTTTAAGGCAGCGGTTGTAGCGATTGATAATTTCCAAAAAGATTTTCCTGATTCGGAGTATATTGAGGAATTGTCGTTTTTGAAAGTACAGTCACAATATGATTTGGCAACGGTAAGTTTTGAAAATAAACAAAGAGAACGCTTTACTGATGCTTTAAAATTTTATGAAGACTTTATTGATAAATATCCAAAAAGTAAATACATCAAGCAAGCTGAAAAAGTATATGATGGTTCGACAAAAGGTTTAGAAAAAGCCGTTAAGTACGAACAAGAAGTAAAAGAACTAAAAGCTAAAGAAGCGGCAAGAGTGGCGAAGGAAAAGGAAGATGCTGCAACCAAAAAAGAAGAAAAGGCAGGAAAAAGTTGAATTGACACATAAGTGTTTTGTAAATATAGATTATAAGTAAATCAAAAATAAAGTTCCTTTGAAAGTAAGGACAACATAAAATATGGCAATAAATCCTTCAATCATTGCAAGAGACGTTGATAAATTAGCCGCTAAAACAGGTAATGTTTATGAGTCGGTATATATTGCATCGCAACGTGCCAGACAAGTGGCTATCAAAACCAAAGAAGAATTAACCCAGAAATTGGGTGAATTCGCTTCAAATATTGATAACTTGGAAGAAATTTTTGAAAACCGTGAGCAAATCGAAATCTCAAGATTCTATGAGCGTCAGCCAAAACCAACTTCAGTTGCATTGGAAGAGTTTATGGAAGAAAAAGTAGAATATCGTTGGAAAGACGCTGAGTAATTTCTTGTAGAAAGACTTTTTAAGGAAGACTTCGCTGGGCGACATTCGCTCTAAGTGAAGTCTTCCTTTTTTGGTTTATTGGTAAATCAGAACGGATAATCAACCGCAATATTCAGAATTAGGTTTTGTTTTCTCCAAGTCTTTTCAAAAGGTTTTATGTCTTGAATGACCCAACGCTCTCCTTCGGGTAGCCACGGCTTGCAGAATGGCGTGGCAAGGTCGAGACGGAGTTTTACGTAAGTAAAATCAAGGCGTAGTCCAAGTCCACCACCAACGGCCAGTTGTTTGTAGAAGTTTTTGCCAAAAACACTATTCTCAGAATAGCCAAGAGCATCGTTATATTTGGCCAGCCAAATATTTCCAGCATCAATAAACGCAGCTAAGTTGATAATTTGACTCACTTTTATACGTAACTCGGAATTGAGTTCGAGCTTAACATCACCATAAGCTGTTGTAAAAATTGAGGTGCTATCACCGATAACATCAAAATCTCCAGGCCCAATCGACCTTGCTCTAAAAGCCCGAATGCTATTGCTTCCACCCACAAAATATTGCTTGATTTGCGTCGGTAAACTTTTAGAGTTTCCATATGGTAAACCATAACCCAAAATTACCCGATTCGCCAGTCTAATACTTGGGGTTAGGTCTAAATAATATCGAGTTTCTAAGTCGAAACGAGCGTACTGCTCAAAGACTGTATTGGCTATGCGTTTAGAATCATCCGCTTGTTTTTTTACAAAAAGGCCAGCAAGATTTCCAGCAATATCAAAACCTGCATTCAAATAAAAATAGTGCCTACTTTTCGGTGCTTGAATAGGCGTATAAACGATGTTATACTGACCGCCCAAAATTAATCTTGTGATTAGAATTTGGTCGTAGCGTAATAAATCTTGGATATTACTGCTTCTGAAAATTCTATCAACAAATTCTTCACTGATATTTTTTGGCCTAATCAGATTGATTGAAAGGGGCGTAAAATTATGTTCTACGGCGGCATTTTTTCTTAAATTATAACTTAATGAACTTCGTAGCGAGGTAATTGTATATTGATTATAGCGATAAGTACTACTATCTTCATTCATGCCAATACCTTTTTGTACCAGACGTTCGTAGCCCAAATTGATGTTGGTTTTTGGTAAAGCCTGATTTCTTCCCGCCCTAACTCGATAAAAAGGCAATAAAAATCTCGGAAAAGTCAGGTCGGCATCGCCAGCCAGACGATAATAACTGTTTAGGTTTTCATCGTTTATTTTGTTTCCAAGTTGAAAGTCAAAGCCAGTATTGACTCCGATTTTTAGAATTTCTGCACCTTTAAAAATATTTCTATTTAACCAGTTAACCCCCAATTGAGTACCCGCAAGGTTATTAGAGCGAGTAAGTGCATTAAATTCGGCTTGTAATGATTTGTTTTTGAGTGAAGTTAGGTCGTAAATAACATTGATTAGTGCCGAATCGGAGCGATTGACCATTTCAAAACGATTTTTTACGAATTTAAAATTTCGTAAATTAATCAGCCTCGAAAGCGAAGCATCATGCGTTTGACTGTTATAAAGTCGGCCACTACGGAAACTAATAGCATCATTGAATATCTGCCCCTTAAAAGCCTTTTTTGAGTCAAAAACACTTAATCCTTTTCTTATTTGGACACTTTTTTGCTTGGTACTATCAGAATTATCGACAAAAACCAAAATATCTTTGATAGTATATTGCTTGAGCGAGGTTTGAGTAATATTAGGTTTGAGTTCGAGAAAAAGATTTACTTGTCGAGTATTTTGGTTAGAATCTGCCTTAATGATTAGAAAATCGGGGCGAAAATAGTAATAGCCATTGAGTTTTAGTGCTTTATCAATGCGGTCACGCTCCAGTTTTATATTATCGAATCGGTAAGGCTCACCAACTTTTAATAACGAACCAGCTTTTGTTTGCATCAAACTTTTACTAAAAGCTGAAGTGTCTTTTTGTATAAATTCTACTTTACTAATTGTGTAGCGAGGTTTCACATTTGCCACATACATGGCTTCTGCTTTTTTACCTTTAATAATTAATTCACCAATAGCAGTAGAGCGAAAATAACCTTCATTATTCAAATAGTTACTGATGATTTCGGTATTTACATTTACAGCTCTTTTACTGGCCAATACGGGTGCTTCTCCAAATTTCTTTCTAAACCAGTTTCTTACTCCTTTTTCTTTCTTAGGCTCGCCAACCACATAATAAAACCAAACTTTATACGGAAACCCAAAAATTGAACTGTTTGGAACTGGGCGAATAATGGTTTTTAGCTGCTCATCGAGTGCTTTGGTTTCATTTTTAGTAAAACTGGAATCGGTTGCGGTCTTTATTTTTGCTCCTGTATATAGACTTTCTCCTTGCGGAATATATTTACTTACTGAGCATGAACTAAGAAAAAAACATGAGAGACAAAATAAAAAGTAAATTCCGCACTCTTTTGTTTTCTTTCCGAAAAAAGAAAAATTGTAGATTTTGCGATATAAAGAAGGCATATTTCTCATTTTTTCTTTTCAAATAACTCTTTAAAGTACTCGTAGTCGAGCGTTAGCGTAAATGCTACCCCAGTTTCTACCACAAAACCATCAAGAATGGCCTGGTACTGATTTTTACGATAAGCACTAAACAAATAACGTCCATCTTTACTGAGGCTATAATTGAGCGAAATATTATCTACAATCTCGGTAGAAGTAGCGGCCGAAGTAGTGTTTTCGAGTTGGAAATTACGTCCAATGGCAACTTTCAGACGGTCGTTTAAAAATGCTTTACTCAAACCAACGTTTAAATCTGTACGGGCTTTATTGCCTGCATCGGTATTCATTGAAGTTGAGTTAAGGTTAAAGTCAAGTTTGATACCTTTTATTAAATCGCCAGCCAATAAATTGAGTTGGTCGGTAAGTAATTTACTCACACTTTGGCGAGCAATGGCTTCGGGGTTGATGCCCGAAAAGAAATCGCTTGATTGTTCGCCTAAAAATTTATTTAAAACCAATAAAGCAAAAACCTGTTTGTTCATCTCAACAGGATTTTGTTCAAGGCTTTTCAGATAACCATCTTTTTCGATTTCGTTGGCCAAGTCAGTAGGGGCGTTTTCGGCAACTACCACTTTAAAATCAACAACTGGACTTGATAAATTTCCACTCATTTTTAGCTGAACTTCGAGCGGAACTTTATTTTTTCGGGTAGTTTGGTTCGTTGTAACTAATTTCGGAACCTCCGCCTCAATATTATAAACCGCCGTGATGTCAACCTGTGCCTGCATAGGGTCGCCAGTCCAGAGGAGATTACTGCCTTTCTTGATTGCAAATTCTTTTTTCAAGAACTGAAATGATAAATCGTAGCTGCCCGAAGTCAATTCATACAGCCCCAAAACATAAGGCTGTCCGCTTGGTGTAATACCCGTATTGAGTTGAGCATTTCCTTTCACTTTGATATTATCGCCATTGAGTTCGTCAACTACGATTGTTAGCTGAGATTTATCATCTACTTCAATATTGAGTGAAACTTCTTCTACGAAATTATAAGTGGCGGCTAATTCGCTCGAATCTGCTTTGGAGAGATTCTCAGCGGCTGGATTTTTTAGATTTACAAATTCTACAATACCGTCAGTTTCGGCTTTGTCAATTTCTCGGTCGGGTAGAAGTACCGTAATATCGCTGCCATTTTTTAACTTTACACTTCCTTCGATAGCGGGTTTTGACCCAACTCCCTGCACATTCAAATTGGCATCAACGAATCCTTTTCCGTAGAAAAAATCATTGTCTTTACGGCTGCCGTTTAGCACCATAAAGTTTTTGGTATCAATATTAAGTTTATAATTAAAGTTGGGAATATTTTGAAGTGAAAGACTACCATTGATGCTCATGTTTTGCCCCAAAGTGTCGGCAACGGTAAATTTATTGAAAGAAATAACACTATTTTTGAAATTCATTGACTGATTTTGAATGCGATAGATTGCTCCTAATTGAGCTAAACTAAATGAAACCGTGTCGAATTTTATCGCTCCATCAAGTACGGGCTTGCTTGGTTCGCCTTTCAGATTGAGTGAGCCACTTAGGTTACCACGGGCATTTTTTAATTGTCCAAAACTAAATGCTTCTACTGTTTTTGCTCCAATCTTGTTGATGTCTATTATAAAATCAAGTGGTTTCTTTTGCTTTAAAAGATACTTCCCTGTGATATTTACATCGTTATTATTTCCCAAAATAGTCGCCAAAACGTTGACTCTGTCAGAAGTTTCGTTGGTGGCATTGACTTTTAAATCTCCGATTGGAATTTGGGTAAATACAAAGTTTTTGATAGCTAAATCACCCGTAAATTCGGGAGCATTCATGTAGTCAGTGAGCTTAAATAAACCATTGAGCGTACCGCCTGCCAGTGTTGAATCTTGCGTAGCGATTGTGACAAATGGCTTGATATTAAGGCTATCAATCTGAATATTGAGTGGCGAATTTGGTGTGGTATTTTGACTATTAATTGTCAGTCGCTGTTTGTCTTGTCGGAGTTGTAAATGATTGATGTAAATACCTGCGGGACTGTATTCGAGATAACCAGTCGAATCGGCTTCCCATGCTCGGTAGTCAATTAAGGTGCCTTTTTTGGCGAGGTTTAGCCTTAGTTTTTTATCAATCGAACGAAGATTTGCTGCCAAACCGTAGCGAGTTGCATTGAGCGAATCCTTGGCAAGAAGGTTTAAGTCTAAAACATTATTTTCGACTTCACCGCCTACAAAAAGACGACGAAAACGGTAATTGCTGAATAGAATTTGAGATACATTTCCTTCGTATTCGGCACGATTATTTGCTCCGAATATCTTAAATCGGGCATTGTTGATGCTCGAAGTATCGTACTCAATTTGCGGAATAAACATATTGGCTTGCAGCGTCGTATCTCGTTGATTATTGATTTGAGCGTTGAAGCTGATAGTATCTAATTTGGTGATTCCCGTAACAAAACTTTTGATAATCGGATGATTGTTTAGTTTTGCGTTAATGCTCAAATCATAAGGCGTTGTGATAGGCTGATAAGCAATATCGGGTAAAGCAAAGTATTTATTGACCTCGGTCAGCAAAATATCGCTCAATTGCGTGTAGATAAATTTTCCATCAATTTGGGCATTCAAAAATGGTGATTTCAGGCTAATGTCTCGTCTGTTGTTGATATTACGAATATCCAAATCAATGCTATCGAGTGGAATTGCTTTCCCATCTTTACTTAAAATAGCGTTGTTTATCAAGATTTTACCAAGTGGGTTTTCGGGGTTTGTCGAAACCATATTCATCTCAATATCACCTTTCAGACTCAAATTTCCAGCATAAAGTTTGAGTTTATTAAGGTCAAGCTCACCGATATTTACTTTTGCTTCGATGGCTGGATATTCATCAGCCAAATTAACTTTTGTACTAATGACTACTTTAGCATTTTCATCATTGACCGACGCATTAAAATCTGCTATTTGGTCTTTTATTGTTCCTTTTATTGCCAAATTATTGTATTCATAACCTTTCACTATTGCTTTTTTGGCAATTCCATCAACGGTAGTATTCATTGTTTTTGGGTCGAAACCTGTGCCTTTTATTGTGGCATCGAGTGTGAGTTTGCCTACATTTTCGGGCTGTTTGGTGAGTCTCCCTAAATCAAATTCTTGTAAGGTGATTCTGCCGTCATAAATCTGATTTCGTTCGGCAGTTATATTTTTTAGTGCACCTTTAAAAGCCGCACCACCTAAATCAGAATCAAGTGAAGCATCAAGTAATAAATTTTGTAAACTACCTTTTATTTTGCCTTCAAGATTCACAAATTGAGGCAACTCAATACTTTTCGGAATCGCACTATCACCTGCCATTCGCAACATATCGGCTTTGGTCATGCTCAACGCACCGAGTTCCATATCAAGTGCCATTTTATCGGTATTGGGCAAGCCAACGATTTTGCCTTTGACCTGCAAATGTGTTTCTCCGAATCCATCAACGGTCAATTTCGATACCACGAGATTATTTACTCGGCCACTTACCTCTCCATCTACCTTTATTATTTCGTTGGTTTTTCCTTTGAAAGTTGGATTTTCGGCCAACGATGGTACTAAAATTAATAAATCTTTTACTGCCAATTGGCTCTTTTTGAGATTGAGTTTTACTCCAACATTGCCTAAGTTTTTACTGAAATCATCGACCGAATTATATTGCATTGCCAGTTCATCTTGCAATAAGGTATTCGGAGTTTTGATAATTAATTTCTTTAAAATCAGAGCTTTATTGGTGTAGCTAAACGCTGAACTGATATTCTGAACATTCAAACCACTTTTTTCTTGGAAAGCAGTATTTTGCAAGATTCCTGAAATTTGGTTTTGAGCAAAAACAAATTTATTGAGCTTGAAGCCTAATTTTTCTATTGAAATACTATTTGGGTTAAATCCTTTAGTAAGACTTTTAGCACCCCCATTGGGGGCGGGGGCGACCGACGCTTCGGGGGCTTCGTAGCGAAGATTAGTATTCTTAACCTCAATTTCACCCAAATTCAAAGTCCAACTTTTGCTTTCAGTAGTATCTTGTCTAACCGTCGGGGTAGGTTTTTGAGCGGTCTTAGCAAATTCTACAAATGCAGTTGCATTACTAAGCGACACTTTCGGTAGTTTGATTTCTTGGTTTTCTAAGTGAATTTTATCACCTTCGGCCTGCAATGTGTCGATTTTTCCACCACTTCTCATACCGTCTTCACTATTTTCAAACAACCAACTGATATTGTTTAGATTGAGCTTTTTGAAATTTACATCAAGCGTATCCGAATCTGATGTTGGTGGAGTGCCAATATTTGCAGTTTTTTCTAAAGGTTTGTATAAATTGAGAATAACCGAACCTTGATTTCCGTTAATAGATGAGAGGTAATATTGCGATTGATTGAGATTAAATTTATCGAATTTTGTTTCCAAAAAGGCAAAATTTGCATCGGCATCCGTTCCCAAAACTGCATCTTTGTAGGTGATATGCACATTTTGTAGTTTCACGGCTTTCATGCCCACATCAAATGGTTTTGAGGGTGTTTTTGGTTCGACGGCTCCCGAATCAAATGCTTTGAGAATAAAATTAAAGTTGAAAGTAGTATCGGGAAGTGTACGATTTACCTTCAGACGAATGCCTTGAAGTTCGATTTGATTAATATCAGCTCGGTTTTGTAGCAAAGCCAGCATATCAATGTCAAGATATAGGCGTTTGCCTGATATTAAAGTATCCTTTGATAGGTCTTCGATATAAACATTTTCGAGCGAAATCCAGTCAGGAAAATCAAATCTAACTTTTTGAATTTCAACTTTTGTATGAAGTTTTTTTCGTAGGTACGAAACTATCTCTTTTGTCAGAAAATCTTGTCCAGTAGGCGATTGAATGTACATAACAATACCGCCTATTAACAAAGAAATTCCAACTAAAACCCATATTATTATGTGGAGAAGTCGTTTCATCAAACAAATTTAACCAAAAACTGCGTACTTTTAACGAATTAAATTAATACTTAGCATGAAGGTTTTGATTTTTATTCCGAATTGTTACAATTTTGTGAATTATAGTTAAATACTAAAAAATCGTGCCAGCATATTTATCCATGACACGCACAGCGTGCCATGGAATAGCTCATCGTGTCATGCTGTGCATGGCACGGATAAAATAAAATCCAATAAATAACCATTCAAACGACATACAATTGAGCTTAAAGAATAAAAAAATATTATTAGGTGTTTCGGGAAGTATTGCCGCCTACAAATCGGCTTTATTAGTCAGATTATTGGTCAAAGAAGGGGTAGAAGTGAAAGTCATTATGACCGAATCTGCCAAAGATTTTATTACGCCATTGACGCTTTCTACTCTTTCAAAGAACCCAGTTTTATCCAATTTCGTAAAAGGAGATTCGGGGGAATGGAATAACCATGTAGAGCTGGGGCTTTGGGCAGATTTGATGATTATTGCTCCAGCATCGGCCAATACACTCGCAAAATGTGCGAATGGTATTTGTGATAATTTATTGATAGCCACCTATTTATCAGCTAAATGTTCGGTGTTTTTTGCTCCCGCAATGGACTTGGATATGTATAAACACCCAAGTACTATTGAAAATATACGTAAACTGACTTCTTATGGAAATCAAATCATTAATGCCGAATTTGGTGAGTTAGCAAGTGGTTTGATTGGTGAGGGACGTTTGGCTGAACCTGAACAAATTGTGCATGAATTGACTCGTCATTTTTCAAAAATACCTGTTTTTCAAGGAAAAAAAGTATTGATAACGGCAGGCCCAACCCAAGAGCCAATCGACCCTGTGCGGTTTATTAGTAATCATTCTTCGGGCAAAATGGGTTTCGCAATTGCCGAAGCTTTCGAGATGGCAGGAGCAGAAGTTATACTCGTAAGTGGCCCAGTTTCGATTACATCGCCCAAAGGTGTGAAAGTTGAAAAAGTACAATCGGCACAACAAATGTTTGAGGCAACCGCCAAATATTTTACTGAAAGCGATATTGTGGTGCTATCAGCCGCCGTTGCTGATTATACACCACTGCACGTTGCCGATAAGAAAATTAAGAAAAAAGAGGATACTTTTAATATTGAACTCACCAAAACGACTGATATTGCTGCAACGCTGGGGCAGCAGAAAAAAACTGGTCAGATAATTGTAGGTTTTGCTCTCGAAACCGATAATGAGTTTGAAAATGCCAAAGGAAAACTCGAACGCAAAAATTTTGACTTCGTGGTTTTGAATTCATTACAAGATAATGGAGCGGGTTTTCGTTATGATACAAACAAAATCAAAATCATTGACCGAGAAGGTAATATTTTTGATTTTGATTTAAAAACAAAAAAAGAAGTTGCACAAGATATTTTGGAAACTGTAAAAAGGAAATTTTAGAAGCCTTTTCAGTAAAATTATCCATAAAACCAATGAAAAAACTTATATTATGTGTTCTAATAAGCTGCTCATTAGGCACTTATGCCCAAGAACTTAACTGTAACGTAACGATTGTTTCTGACCAGTTACAGTCGCAGCAAGCCGCCGAAAAACAAGTTTTTGTTGATATGAAAGCTGCCATCAGCGATTTTATGAATGGAAAACGCTGGACAAATGATATTTATAGCCAAGAAGAACGCATCAAATGCAATTTGATTATTACGTTTACGAAATCTCCACAGCAGAATGTCTATCAAGGAAATGCTCAATTCCAGGTGATTCGTCCTGTTTATAATGCAACCTACGAAAGTATTGTGTTGAGTTATGTAGATAGAAATTTTAATATTTCGTTTACCCCCGAAGACCGTCAGATGAACTTCAACGAACTCACTTTCACCAATAATCTTACGTCGATTTTGGGTTTTTATTCGTTGATTGCTCTCACGGTTGATTATGACTCGTTTAGTAAATTGGGCGGAAACCCATATTTACAGCGTGCTTATAATATTGCAAACTTAGCTTCAAGTGCTGGCCAAGGCGGTTGGGAACAGTCAGGCGACCAACGCAATCGTTATTGGTTGGTAGAAAATTTACAAAATCAGCAGTTGTTGCCTTTCCGTGAAGGACTTTATTCGTATCACCGCATCGCACTTGATAATTTCACGATTGACCCAGTTGGCGGTCGTAAACAAGTTTTAGATTTATTGAATTCGATAAGAGAGATGCAAAAACTAAAGACTAATTCGGTATTGTTGACGAGTTTTATGAATGCCAAAAATCAAGAAATGGTCAATGTTTTTTCGGAAGCTACCAAAGACGAAAAACAGAAAGCATTCGCCGTATTATCAGCCGTTGACCCTTCAAAGACCGAGCTTTATAGAAAGTTGGTGAAGTAGTTTTGAAATTTTAAAATAAGTGCTATAAAATAAAAGCCGTTGCTCTATTTTTTGAACAACGGCTTTGTAGTTTTACTCGTCCCAAAGATTTGCAATGGTATAATCACTGCCTTCTAAACACCAAAAATCTCCTTTAATATATCTATAATGCTGGTCTAAAGCACTCATAGCTTCCAGTTGAGTGGCTGTAAGGTCGATATCTGCTGCGGCCAAATTCTGTGTCAATCGTTGCGGATTAACCGATTTTGGAATTACAGAAGTACCTCTACAAATTGCCCAAGCAAGCATTACTTGTGCTGGTGAACAACCGATTTCTGATGCAATAGTTAGAATTGTCTGATTCTCGAAAAGTTTTGGTTCACCAACTGAAATTCTGCTTGCGGGTCTATCAGCAGAACCAAGTGGACAAAAGCCAGTCAGAATAATATTATTTTCGTTGGCAAAGTTTAAAATTGCTTTTTGTTGAAGAAAAGGTTGTAATTCGAGTTGTAAAACTTCGGGACAAACGCCACTATCTTCCGTAATTTGCTTGATTTTTTTGATACTGAAATTAGAAACCCCAATATGTTTTGTCAACCCTTTGGTTTGTAATTCAATCATTCCTTGCCAAGTTTCAGTGAGTGATACTTCATTGAGGCTCACTAACTGTTCACCACTTTGGGGATATGCAATATCATATTGGTGTACAACTGGCCAGTGAATAAGATAAAGGTCGAGGTACTCCAATTGTAAATCACGAAGCGTAATTTCGATTGCTCCTTGAATATCTTCTTTTCGGTGGCGATTATTCCAAAGTTTTGAAGTTATCCAAAGTTCTTCTCTGGTCACTTCTCCATTTTTGATAGCATCGGCAATGGCTTGGCCTATTTCTGCTTCATTGCCATAAATAAAAGCACAGTCGAAATGTCGGTAGCCAATTTTTATTGACTCTCGCATGGCTTTATACACTTCTCCTTTGGCCGATTTCCAAGTTCCTAAGCCCAGTGCTGGCATTTTATCGCCATTTTTAAAATTTAGATATTTCATTGTTGTTTCTTTGGGTGTAATTTTATAGAAAAAGAGGAGATTTTAGCCTCCTCTTTTCGTGATATTTTATGAAAATTGTTTAACCACTGAAATACCGCTCGGCGGTCCGATAAGAAACACTAAATTATACCAAGGTTCTGATTTCAAAACCAAAAAATTGGGGTAATGTTTTAACAATTCATCATTAAAAATTAACCATTATTTCAGTAACCCCATTTTTTCATGATAGCCAAATCTTCCTTCATGCAATCAAGCGGTGCTTTACCTTGATATGATTCTTGTTCGATGATAAACTGTGTTGTTCCGCCCGATTTTTTTCCCATATCAATAATATCTTTTACTCCGATAACGCCCGTGCCGAGAATTGCACTTTCCCAACCAATATGCTCAGTTGCACTCTTGATTTCGTCTTTTACGTGCATCAATTCAAATCTGCCAGGGTATTGTTTCAATAAATCGGCAGCACGTCCGCCGCCACCGTACATATTACCGATATCAAGCTGTTGAGCAACCAAACTTGGGTCAGTATTTTGCATAATTATATCATAAACCTTGATACTGCTGAGTTTTAGGCTAAATTCAAAATCATGATTATGATAGCCAAATTTCATACCTGATTTTTTACAAAGCTCGCCCGATTTATTGAAGACATCCATAAAATACTTCAATTGCTCTAAATCTTTACGCATACTAATATCGAGTGATGGGCTAATGACATATTTTTGTCCACAAATGGCTGCATCTTCTACTGTTTGTTTCCAAGAATCAGTAAAATCTTTTGTGGTTTCGTCCCAGTGTTTTTTACCCATAACGGTATGCCCACTTGGCATTTTTAGGCCTAAATCATCTAAAATTTTGCGGAATTCTTTGGCCGAATATCCATAAAACTTGCGGTCGATATAGTTGGCGTGTTCTACGTGTGTATAACCCATTTCGGCTATTTTCTTTAGGCTGCTAAGTGGGTCTTTTTTCATGTCTTCTCTAATAGAGTAGAGCTGCACACCCACTACGTGTTTTTCTTTTTTTGCAGCAAATAAATCGCTCGAAAAAGCGGCTGTACCTGCCAGTGCCAATGCACCTTTTTGAAGAAATTCTCTTCTTTCCATAAGTTTATCGTAGGTTTTGATAGATTGAATTTTAAAAGTAATGATTTTATAAATAAGGCGAAATCGAAAGTTTGATTAAATCTACTAATTCTTCATCCATAAATTGATACTCGTCGGGAATATCTAAGACAATTAATTCTTTTTCATCGACCACCGTAGCAAATCTTTGACTGATTCGTTCTTTGTGTTTCTTTTCCATTACAAAGATTATATCAGCCCAGTTGATTAACTTTTCGGTAATTTTTATGCGTGCTGAAGGCTCAGTTCCAGCCGATTTCACTTGATGTTCTTGACTATTTTTGAATATTTCCTCAGCCGTTGGGCTTCGCCACTGATTTCTGCTACATACGAAAAGTAGATTCATTTATTGGAAGTTAAAAATTGATTGTTTGTCATTAAAATTATTCAAAAAACATTAAATTTGTAATATCATGCAAACAATAAATGAGAAAATAGATAAGCTAACTAATTCAATTGAAAATGCTTTTACAGGCGAGCGTTTCTTAACTGATATTATGCCAGGCCAGTTTCACTAAATGAAATAATTACCAAAGATTGGGCTTTTGATTGGAAAGCTGAAATTAATGCTAAAGACCGTCAAACTTTTAAATTAGTAACTCGTGGAAATGAAGCTATTATTCAAGGTTTGATTAGCCTTTCAGATGGTAAAGACCACATCTATATGAACTTAATTGAAAGTGCAAGTTTCAATCGTGGCAAAAATAAATTATATTTAGGTGTCGCTGGAAACTTATTTGCTTTTGCTTGTAAATATTCCTTTGATGTTGGGTATGATGGTTTTGTGTCATTAACTGCAAAAACATCTTTAGTTAAACATTATC
Organism: Emticicia sp. W12TSBA100-4; assembly: GCF_040253585.1. NCBI lineage: Bacteria > Pseudomonadati > Bacteroidota > Cytophagia > Cytophagales > Leadbetterellaceae > Emticicia > Emticicia sp. W12TSBA100-4. The sequence goes on along the minus strand of NZ_JBELAU010000014.1, from coordinate 34,347 downwards.
AAGAAAATTTAAAAGCAAAGATTTTGAGCGGTTCAAGGATGTATTTAGACTCAAGTGCTGCGAATTTCCTCATTAACAAATATTTTAACAACTAAGAATATGAAAACTAACCATAATGTCGAACCTGATTTTGCTGTCATAAACAAACCATTACCAGAGGCAGACAGAAAAAAACTTTCAGAAATTATAGCGAAAGCAAAGAAAAATAACCCTAAAAAGTTGTTAGCCACCTGTTGAAGCTCACTCCTTAGTCACCACTTCATCTAAATTCATCATGGCATTGGCCGTAACTGCCATAGCTGCCAATGATGGGGAAGTATCTGAGCGACCAAAAAATTTATAGGCTTCCACAGGATTTTTGCGATATTGTTGTTCGGTTTGGTGATAAAGTTTGGTTAAAATTTTCAACTCTCTTTCGTCAATATCTCGCATCATAATTTTATTGAAACCTGCCTGTATCTGTTGTTCGGGTTTTTTACCTTTCTTCAACATACTTTTGGCCAACTCTTGTGCTGCTTCTACGTACGCAGGGTCGTTGAGGGTTACGAGTGCTTGCAAAGGCGTATTCGTCCGCAAGCGTCTCGACTGACAAAATTCTCTGCTCGGTGCATCAAACGACATCATCGAAGGATACGGTGAAGTGCGTTTCCAAAATGTATAAATCGCACGACGATGTTTATCTTCGCCATTTGAAGTATTCCAAGATTCGCCACTCCATGGCGACTGCCACATTCCTTCAGGCTGATAAGGCATCACACTTTTACCGTACATTTTCTGTGATAAAAGTCCACTTACGAGCAATGCTTGGTCACGTACTTGCTCGGCTGTGAGCCTGATGCGTGGACCACGAGCCAAAAACTTATTCGTTGGGTCTTTATCGAGCAAAGTTTGGTTGACTGCCGAAGATTGTCGGTAAGTACCAGACATTACCATCATTTTAAGCAATTTCTTTACGCTCCATTGCATATCATCTTGAAATGTAATAGCCAGATAATCAAGCATTTCGGGGTGAGATGGAGCAAAACCTTGTGTGCCAAAATCTTCAACTGTTTCTACGATTCCAGTGCCGAAAAGTTGTTCCCAAAAACGATTTACAATCACTCTTGAAGTAAGTGGGTTTCTGCCATCGACCAACCATTTGGCAAAACCCAGTCGGTTTCGAGGATATTCTTTTGGCATCGAAGATAGATATTTCGGGACATCGGGTTTTACCTCATTACCTTTTACGAGCCAATTCCCTCGTTCAAAAATATGTTGTTTGCGTGCTAAATCTCCAGTGCCTTCTACCAAAATCGGACTGTAATCAGCTTTTGCGTTCAGAATTTCTTTATATTTTGCTTCAACGAGTTGATAGTCAGGCGTTTCTGCAAAAGTATTCTGAAATGCTACCCATTTGATTTGTAACCATTCTTTCGGAGTTTTTGGATTGGTAAATACAAAATATAAATCATGTTTACCTTCCAATTGCGGTAAATTATAAAACATTACCGTATCACGAGTTTTAAAAATCGGGATATTCAAAATAATATTCCCATTTAAAGCATTATCTCGAATCTGCAATGTGCCTTTTTCATTGCCAGTATTGAATGTCATCAGCATTCGGTTTTTGCCTGTAAGCGTTACATTTTTTAGTCTCCCATAGCCAGTGTGTTGAAGCCCCAAATATTTGGCATCGAGCAGTGAAGATGTAACTGGCGATAGTTGTTCAATATCGTGAGAATTGAATTTGGGCTCTAAAACTCGGGCAAAATGCTCAAATTCTTGAGCTTTTTGGGGCGTACTTTTGCTCAGAATCCATTTTTTTATTTCTTGAATCTTGCTCGAATCTTCCTTTTTATAGAATCTCAAATAGGGTGTTTCGCTCACCACATCTTCATCACGAGTATTGTTGAAAAACGCCATCGTTTTATAATATTCTTCATGAACGAAAGGGTCGTATGGGTGTGTATGGCATTGCACGCAGGCCATTGTAGTTCCTTGCCACACATCAAAAGTAGTATTCACTCGGTCGATTTGAGCGGCTACTCTAAACTCTTCATCAACTGTTCCACCCTCATCGTTAGTCATGGTATTTCGATGGAAAGCCGTCGCAACGAGTTGATTATCAGTTGGTTGTGGTAATAAATCACCAGCCAGTTGCTCAATCGTAAATTGGTCGAAAGGTTTATCTTCGTTAAAAGCCTTGATTACATAATCTCGGTATCGCCAAATATTTCGGTAAACGTCACGTTCATAACCCTTGGTGTCGGCGTAGCGAGCCAAATCGAGCCACATAGCCGCCCAACGTTCGCCATACGCAGGTGAAGCCAGAAGTTTATTCACTACTTTTTCGTAGGCATCTTCCGATTCATCTTTCAAGAAATCTTGTAATTGCTGTTCGGTAGGAGGGAGGCCTGTTAAATCTAAATAAACACGGCGTAGTAATGTGCCTTTTTCGGCTTCGGGTGAGTGTGAGAGTCCTTCTTTTTTGAGTTTATCCAATACAAAATGGTCGATTTCGTTTTTAGCAAAACGGGTTTCGTCATCTTTAAATAGTCCGATTCGAGCAAAAAATCCGCCAACCGATGGAACACTTGGCTTTTCGGGTTGCTGATAGGCCCAATGTTCGCCCCATTTTGCTCCACCATCAATCCATTTTTTTAATATCTCTATTTCTTCTTTTTTGAGCGGCTCTTCGTTTTTAGGCATTCGCTCATCCAAATCATTCGTAATGAGGCGTTTATAAAACTCCGAATGCTCTGCATCGCCCGCCACAATTGCAATTTTTCCTGATTTTCCTTTTGTATTGATGGCTTCGTGCGAAAACAAAAAACTCAAATTAGCGGCTTTTTTTACGCCTCCATGACAAGCCACGCAGTGTTTATTTAAAATCGGCTTTACTTCAGTATTAAAATCAACTTCATCTTTGAACGGATTGAAGCTAAACGCCATTGAGCCAATGACAGCTGCAACGGAGGCACTTAGAAGAAATATTTTTGAGCTTTTCATAGATGTCTATACAAGTATGGGTCTTACAAATTTAAGACTTTCGTGCTGATTTCATATAAATATTTTGTGAGAATAATTTATATTCAAAATATCATCACTAAATTTAGCCATTCGACACACCTTTTGCTTGGATTGTATGAAATGAGTTGTAGAATCCTCGAAATACCCAAAAGTTTGTACCGCATTTGAGGTATATAGGATGTAGGAATTAGGTTTTAGGACAAACCTCTTTCTTTACTAAATACCAAAAGTTATATATAATTAATGCGAATACAAAAAGCTAATACCTAAAATCTACGTCCTAAAATCTAAAAACAATGAGCGATTTTTTATCAAAACTAAAAGGTATTTTTATTGTTCAGACACCCGCCGAAGGGCAAACTGCCGAAGCTACTCCTGCAAAAACAGATACAGCTGCCAAACCCGCAGTAACAACTCCAAAAGCTGAGGTAGTTACGCCGACGGGCAAAGTTTCGGATAAGTTTTATGAGATTCTGTTTGGAGCAATGGAAACAAATAATCAGCCTGGGTTTGATTATTTAGAGTACAAAAAGTCTTTGCAGACACTCGCCAAAATGCCAATGGATGAAGCTACCCGATACAGTTCGGCTTATGCGGCGGCACAAGCAATGGGCGTTTCGAGCCAAGCTTTGAATGATTCGGCACAGTTTTATCTTAATGTATTGAAAACCGAAGACTCGAAATTTCAAGAATCGGTCAATGCTCAACGCCAAAAACAAATCGGAAGTAAAGAAAAAGCTATTGCTGACCTTGATGCCACCATTAAAGCCAAAGGCGAACAAATTGCCAAACTCACCCAAGAAATAGCTGCTCATCAGGAAGATATGGGCAAAATGAAAGCCGAGATTTCGGAAGCGGTAGTGAAGATAGAAACAACCTTGAGCGATTTTCATGCAACATACAGCGATTTAATTGGCCAAATCGGACAAGATGTTGAGAATATGAAGAAGTATTTGAAATAGAAAATGTAGTTTTATCAGAGAATAAAATTTTACATTATCCATTTTCAATTATTCATTAAAATATTACCTAAACCAGTAGGAGGTTTGCCCCTCTCTCAATGGTTATCAATCATAAAATAAACAAAACTCCCCTTTAGGGGCTGGGGGTGCTTAAACAATGGAATTACAAGAATCAAAACCTAAATCATTTTGGAATCGCCCAGAAGGCACTACTGGGATGCTTTTTGCCGCAGGTGCATTATTGGGTGGAGGATATTTACTATACCAAGCATTGCCATTTCTGATAACTTTGGCATCAAATACGCTCTATTTAGCAGGTTTGTTAATTGTTTTGGCGGCCGTTATCTACATGATTCTCGACCCCAAAATGCGAAATTTGATTTTTTATATTTATAAAAGTATCATGCGTTGGGTTACAGGTCTGTTTATTCAACTCGACCCAATCGGAATCTTGAAAACTTATATTGATGAACTTCAAGGTAATTTGGGCAAGATGAATCAGCAAATTTCTAAGCTGAAAGGGCAGATGATAAATCTGAAAACTATCATCGAAAATAATAAAAAACAGATTCAGAATGACCTCACTTTGGCAAGTAAAGCCAAAGAAACCGATAAACAAGCCATGATGGTGCTTAAAGCCCGTAAAGCTGGCCGTTTGCAAGAATCGAACATGAAACTCGATGATTTGTACAAAAAAATGGAAATTCTTTACCGTGTTTTGGGTAAAATGTACGAAAATTCAGAAATCATGCTCGAAGATATTAAAGACCAAGTGGTTGTGAAAGAGCAAGAACGTAAGGCGATTCGTGCGAGCCATTCAGCGATGCGTTCGGCGATGAATATCATGAACGGCGATAAAGACCAACGTCAAATGTTTGATATGGCCATGGAATCAATCACCGATGATGTGAGCCAAAAAGTAGGCGAAATGCAACGTTTCATGGAAGTTTCTTCAAACTTCATGGATTCGATTGACCTACAAAATGGTGTATTTGAAGAAGAAGGTTTAAATATGTTAGAGAAATGGGAGAAAGAAGGCGTGTCGTTGCTTTTGGGCGATGATAAAAAAGCCTTGATTGCTGGAAGTAGTGTATCTTCAAGCAAATCTTCGGGAAACCAATACGATAAATTATTTGAGTAATTTTTTGAAATATATTGATAAATATAATGGTGGTCAGAAAAGTTTCTTGACCACCATTTTTATTATATAGTAACCAGTTTCCCAGTAACAAATCACCAATAAACTACCTCATTACTTCAATAAACTTCCCATCTTGATATTTGATAATTGGTACAATCTGATTTTCGTTTGAGCCGTTAGTATAATCAAAACCATCTAAAGTATAGCCTTGTGTATATTCAATCGCATTTAAGACCGTGCGAAGTTGGTTTTTGCCATTATTGAGCATTCTTGCGTAAAAAAGCAACATATCATATCCCCAATAACTATAATAGGAAGGGGAAATATTTTGCTCATTGAAAAATGTACTACGGAAATTTTTAACTTCATCTTTATCTCGATTGATATAATCTAACTGAATCAATGAAAGCTCTCGATTAAAAATGTTGAGTGAAGAGCCTTCAAAGTCAAATGCCGATGAAGCCGCTATGATTGGTGAGGTAATTTTCTTTTTATCCAGAGCATTGATCACTTTTCCACCAAAAGTCTCTTCGCTTCCCGAAATAAATATATGGCTTGGGCGGCGGCGAGTATCTATATCTTCGGCATTTGTGAATTTTCTTATTGTAATTACTTCAACTCCTGCTTTCAAGGCTTCGTCACGATACGCATAGGCAAAGGTTGAATCTTTCCGAGTATTTCCATAATAAATTGCTACACTTCGGCCGATTGTCTGGGTCTTCATATATTCCAAAGCCTTTGCCGACTGTGTTTCAAATGATGGTGCTGCCAAAAAAGTGTTTTTGTCGTTGGTAACTAATTGACGGTTATTTGAGAGCGGATGAACTTGCACAACATCATTCGATTTAGCAAAAATATTAGCAATCTTATTTGCCTCAGGGTAAAGCGGCCCAATCAATAAATCAACTTGTGAAAACTGATTGTCTTCTACCAAAGCTGAAATCAAACTTGCATCACGGTCAATATCAAACGTCAATAAATTAACATTTATTTGCTCCGTTTCGAGTTTGTTTTTTGCCAATTTCATACCTGCATACAAATCATAAATGTATTGATTAGAGCGATTTGATTTACTGGCTTCAAAATCATTGAGTCTGAAAGGAAGCAAAATGGCAATGTTTACTACACCTTTATTATCTCTTCTTGAATTTGTTTTTTTTGTTATTGTAGGATTTTCACTTAAATTAAAACGATTCGTCAGTCGGTCAGAAATCTCTAAATCTTCCTTACTTACATTTCTACTTTTTTGAATATTATCAACGAGTAATTGAGCTATAACTGCATTATTAGGGAATTTTTGATTCAATTGTTTTAGTTGTGTGCGGTCACTTACTTTACTAAAGTGGTAGTAAAGCATATTTTCAATATCTTTTTTCAGAATTGTTCCTGAAATACGGTTGAGGTATTGCATACCTTCATCGACATAATTATCTGATAGAGCGGCGTTTGCATAGAGATAATATGCTTCGTCGATTTTATCCCAATCGGGAAAACGCTCAAAAAGTTGACGTAAAACTATGCGTGTCTCGAAAAATTTATTTTGCTTGAATGAACACAGTGCGTGATAAAAATGGGCATAGGGCACCATCGAATTGGTGTATTTTCGATTGGTGAGCGGGGTTAGTTCGCTTTGGGCTTCAAAATACTGTTGGCCAGCGTATAGCTGCACGGCTTTTTTGTATTTTAGGGCATATTCCCTTTCTGAAAGAGTAGCTTGTTGAGCCACTAATGCGTGCGTTATCAGCAAAAGGATGAAAAGACTTTGGCACCTTTTCATAGGTTAGAGGTTTAGTTGAGTTTGATGATGGATGTTTGATGTTGAATGTTTGATTTAGTAATCATGAAATTTATTTTTTGCTTTCACAATATAGCTAAGAACTAATCTTCTATATTACTAAATATTTATTGCACGGGTGACACCGTATCAAACATTCATCATCAAACATTTACCATCATAAGATTTATTTTTTCTTTTTCTTTTCGTCGTTTTGTAACTTACGATTCTCCTCAGCCAATTTTACTTGATTTTCCATGAATTGTGCAAACTTACCTTTTTTAGCAGCTTGCGGATTCGCTTTGAACTTAGCCTTATTTTCATCTAAGATTTTACGAATTTTATCTTCATCAACGAAACGACGCACAATTTGTTGTTGAGCAATCGTTACAACGTTTGAAACTAAATAATAGAAACTCAATGCTGCTGGGAAACTATTCAAAACAAAAAAGAACACAATCGGGAAAACATAACTCATTTTCTTCATGTCGATTGGCCCTGGCTGGTCTGGCGTAATTTGATTGTTATAGTAAGTAAACGCCAAACTTGAAAGTGTCATCAAAACTACAAACAAACTAATGTGATTGCCTACAACTGGCAAGCTTGTTGCCCAACTGATTGGATAATCATAAGTTGAGAGGTCATTGGCCCATAAGAAGTTTTTTTGACGGAACATGATCATGTTTGGAAACAAGAAGAATACCGACATCAAAATAGGCATCTGTAATAGCATCGGCACACAACCACTCAGCGGATTTACACCCACTTGTTGGTAGAGTTTCATTTGCTCTTGTTGCATTTTTACTTGGTCATCACCCACTTTTTCTTTCAATTCGGCGAGTTCTGGTGCCATAACACGCATTTTAGCCGAACTAATATATGACTTATAAATGAGTGGCGTAAGCAAAGTTTTCAGCACAATCACAACAACGATAATCAAAAGACCGTAGTTGCTCATAAACGATTCGGCCAATTTGAAAAGTGGCACAAACACATAGCGATTGATTGGTTTCACGAAGTCATAGCCTAAGTAAACGTTGCGGTGAAAACCATCAGCTACTGTTTTTACTATATCATAATCGTTTGGTCCGAAATAAAAACGAAAATTTCCTTTACCTGTTTTCAAATCAGAAATGGCCAAATTTGCATCAACTTCAACCGTTTTTACAATATTTTGGTTGTTTTCTGGGGTAACGAGTTTGAGTTTTGCTCCAGTTAATGGTTGATTCTTAGCTACAAAACCCGATACAAAATATTTCTGTTTGAACGAGTACCATTTGATTGGGTCTTCGGCCGTTAGGTCGGCATTACCCGAAGCATTTGCTCCTAAATCATCAAAATCATCTTCTTTGGCATTCCAAAAATTGATTTGAGCCGATTTACGGTTTTCTTCGATGTCATGCTCTAAAACCTGTAAGTTATCTTGCCAGAAGAAACGTACTGGTTGATTCTGCACAAGGGCATCAACACCCACAAAATTAATGTCATAATCAATCGTATAGCCTTTACCTTTGATGGTATAAACTTGTTCGATGTATTGGTTTTGACCTAAATTTAGTTTGAAAATCACCTTAGTCGAATCTCCTTCTTTCAAAACAGTTGCTTTATTTTCAGATGCGAAATAAAGTTTTTTTAAGTCGATTTTACCTTTGTTGGTTTGTACTTCCAAGCTCATTGTCGAACTTTTAGAGTCGAGCAAAACCAATGGATTTTTTGAACCTTTCTGAAAGTCTGAATACGTTGAATAGTTTTTCAGAACCGCTTCTTTGATTGACCCACCAAGTGTATTGAAAGTGAATTTTGCATCTTGGTTTTCGATAACTATATCTTGGGCTGTACCTGTAGCTGCACTGGCGAAATCGCCAAAAGTAGCTTTTAGGGCTGTTGTATCTTGCAATACATTGGATGTAGCAATTGTTTTGGCTTCCGTTTTAGGGGCAACTTTTGCAGGCTCTTCGGGTGGAGTTTGAGGCATAAAATACATATAACCTGCCCACATACACATCAACAACACGATTCCGATAAGCTGATTTCTATCTACTAATTTTTCCATTAAAGTTTAAAAATACGTAAAAAATATAAAGGCATTCATTGAGAGATGCCGTATTGTACTACAAAATTCGCAAAGATTAGTTATAAATCCTAATCAAGTATCTGACACTTAGACCGTTAATCACAAAATAGCCCCATAACTTCAATTAAATCAATAAAGTTATGGGGCTATGGTTTGATATTCTGTGCTTTTCTGAAAATTAAGGTTTTATTATTTTGCAAAAAGGCTTTGTTTCTGACTTTGCCACGCACAGTGTGGTACGGTTAAAAGGAATATTATTTCTTTGTTTTAGAAAAATCAATGGCTGCTTTCACGAAATTTACGAAAAGTGGGTGAGGGGTCATTACTGTACTTTTCAATTCAGGGTGAAACTGTACACCAATAAAATATGGGTGATTGGGTAATTCGACGATTTCGACCAAACCGCTGTCAGGATTTACGCCCGAAATCACCATTCCCGCTGCTTCGTAATCTTTCAAATATTTATTATTAAACTCCCAACGGTGGCGATGACGCTCACTGATGTTGGCTTTACCGTAAATCTTACGAGCCAGTGTTTTATCTTTCGTCTTACAAGCATACGCTCCCAAACGCATCGTACCACCTTTATCGGTTACGGTTTTTTGTTCTTCCATCAAATCAATGACTGGGAATTGTGTTTCTGGGTACATTTCGGTTGAATGAGCTTCTGCCAAACCGATTACGTTTCTGGCAAATTCGATACAAGCCATTTGCATTCCCAAACAAATTCCAAAGAATGGAATGTTGTTTTCACGTACATATCTTACTGCCGCAATTTTCCCTTCAATACCACGCTCTCCAAAACCTGGGGCAACTAAAACACCATCAAGTCCTTTGAATTTCTCGGCACTATTATCTATTTGTAGGCTTTCAGAGTGAATCCATTCGATGGTTACTTTGCATTTATTGGCTGCTCCTGCATGAATGAATGCTTCTATGATAGATTTGTAAGCATCTTTTAGTTCAACATATTTTCCTACTAAACCAATTTTTACGTGTTCAACAGGATTTTTATATCTGTCCAAAAATCCTTTCCATGCTGCCATGTCGGCATCTTGGTCATTGTAGATGTCGAGCATATAAAGTACACGTTGGTCGAGGCGTTCTTTTTGCATCAAAATTGGCACATCGTATATTGTTTCGGCATCCATTGCTTCGATAACCGAACTTTGCTCAACATTACAGAAAAGTGCAATTTTTCGACGAATATCAACTGGAAGAGGATGCTCAGTGCGACAAACAATAATATCGGGCTGAACGCCTGACTCTTGCAACATCTTAACTGAGTGTTGCGTAGGTTTGGTTTTCAATTCACCTGCCGAACTCAAATAAGGCACAAGCGTCAGGTGAATGGTGAGTAGATTATCTGAGCCTAAATCCCATTTTAGCTGACGCACCGCTTCTACGAATGGCAATGATTCAATATCACCAACGCAACCACCGAGTTCGGTGATAACGATGTCATATTCTCCAGTTTCGCCCAATTGTAAAATATTACGCTTGATTTCGTCAGTAATATGCGGAATAACCTGCACGGTTTTTCCGAGATAATTTCCACGACGTTCGTTTGTGATTACGTTGTAATAAATACGTCCAGTTGTAACGTTGTTTGCCTGTGAAGTTGGTACATTCAAGAAGCGTTCGTAGTGACCTAAGTCGAGGTCAGTTTCTGCTCCGTCGTCGGTTACATAGCATTCGCCGTGTTCGTAAGGATTGAGTGTCCCAGGGTCAACGTTGATATACGGGTCAAATTTTTGAATGGTTACTGATAGTCCTCTGGCTTGCAGAAGTTTGGCGAGAGAAGAGGCGATAATGCCTTTGCCGAGTGAAGATGTTACGCCACCCGTTACGAAAATATACTTAGGGTTACGTGTGGGCGGTAATCCGCTTTGTCCGTGTACTGACATGAGGTTTGTTGTCTTTGATTACGGGATACAAAGGTACGGAATTTTAGTGGATTCTATGGCGTAAAAAAATATAAATTTCCCAGTTTATTGGTAATGATTTGATTATTAATGCTTTATGTTTTGATATTTATTTGCAATTATAGGTGTAGTTTTCTTGATGGCTCGCTTCTTTACCATTTTGTTTTTTGTTTACTATTACCTTAGAAACATAGCCTTCATTGGTATATTCATAGTTGTATGTATAGGTCATATCTCCGCTATCGTTGTATATTTTAGTCGAAGTAGGATTGTTCTGATTTTGAAAGTAGGTGGTATTTTCGCCGCCAATCGTTGCCGAAAATATCGTAAAATACATCATAAGGTTACTAAGTGGTGTATTGATGTAAGGCGATTTTTTATTGTCAAAGTTTAGGTTTTCGAGCAAAAGTTTGTCTTTCCCATTTTCTACTAAATACATTTTTTTGATATTATTATTGGCATCATATTCAAACTTCGTGATGATCGCTTGATCAAAAACTGGCATTGTCAAATCTACTCTTTCGATTTGCTTCTTTGTGTTGGTATATACTTTACTTTTAAACTCGAAAGGTCGTTCTCGGCTGTCTTTTCCCAAGAAGTTGATTAGAGTTAAATTCCCTCTTGCATCATATTCATAGGTGATATAATATGAAGGATCAAATGAGCTGGAAACTTTTGTAGGAAGATTATTTTGGTAATTAATTTGATTAAAATCAGGAAAACCATCAAAAGTTATTAATTGATTATTGGCGTTATAACCTAAATTATAAATTACACCATGCCCTTGGTCAGCATCTTTTAAATAACATTTTTTCTGTACGATAGGCACTGTCGTTTCTTTCAAAAGAGTGATTTCTTTGTCGCTACAGGCAATTAAGACAAAAAGGCTTAGTATAAAGCTCAATATAAGGCTATTTTTAAACATTAGTTGGTGCGAGATTGAATATTTTTGAGATATATCTATAACCTATTCAATCATCAATTTATTGTTAAAGCAAAAATCGTGCAATAAACTTGCCAATAAATATACTCCGTAAAAAAATAAAAACTGTTTTAAATTTAATTATTTCGATGATAATTCCTTAATTTTATGATGGCATATCCCAAAAGACTTACTAAACACTAACTATGAAAAAAGCATTAATGCTTGCTTATATATTGCTTGCCATTATTGACTTAATCAATTGTACAATACCAGGACAAGAAATTAGTATATGGTTACGGCCAATTCAGATGATTGTTTTACTACTCTGGGTAAATCAGCTGAAATTAAACGTTAAGCGTGCTATTGTTATTAGTTTTTCATTATTGATTGCGGCTGTCTTAGATTATTTATTTTATAAATATGGAGCTGCCATTGAATCAAAACTTATTTTACTTCTACTCATCAAGCATGGCTTCTTTCTGTATTTACTCTATGGAGATATAGGCAAACTTAGATTAAGCAAAAAACTCATGCGATGGACATTTAATTATACCCTTATCTTTATAATAATTTGTACACTTGTTGGAGGTAAGAATAATATCCTGGCTTATATTTTGTCAGTTCAGGTTGCTATTGTTTTATTATTAATTTCATTAAAGAAAAGTGATACTGATATTTTCAGACAGAAATACTTGGGATATTGTTTAATGATTTTTTCGTTGATATTTGGGAAAATTCTATTATCTGATTCTCGTTGGTTTATTGAAGCAATCAGCCGATTTTCGATAGTGCTTGGTCATTTATTATTTATTGCAGGGTTAAGCGAAGTTAAATTTAAACTTTCTTATTTAGCATATCTTAATTTGAGAAAAACCTAAGGAAGAAATGTCTAAACTTAAAAAAAAAATACTCTTTGTCTATCTTCTGTTATTTATCTATGATTTATACGATTGTACAAAAACGGGATTTGAAGTAAGTGTTTGGTTCAGACCTGTGCAAATGCTGGTTTTATTTATTTTTGTTTATCATCCAAAACTATCGTTTTTAGAATCTTCATTGATTTTGGGTAGTTTATTGCTCACCTCAATAACCGAATATATATTTTATTCTACTGGTCTGTTACATGACAATACATTAATCGTTCTTTTACTACTCAAAAATTTATGTTTCATCATTATTCTGCAAAATCCTAAAAATAAACTTCGATTTTCGTTGAAGTTATTTCGGTGGATATTCAATTATCTTATTATTTCTATTACGATTTGTCTGTTGGTTGTTGGAAATGAAAATTTGTATTTTTATTTACTCGCTATTCAGTCAGGAATGATTTTATTCTTGATTTCCCTACAAGTCAGAGATTTATCTCTGTTCCGACAAATGTATTTGGGCTATGCACTGGTAATCTTAGCAATGATTTTCGGGAAAATTCTTATTTCAGACTCTCGGTGGTTTATTGAAATTCTTACTCGTTTAGCATTACTTTTAGGACATCTATTTTTTATATCATCTTTAACAGACTTGAAGTTATTTCAAACGAAATCGAACACTTTAGATAACCAAACCGTTAAGTAATCATAGACGAAAATTTTATGATCAGTAAAGAAGAGTTGAGTAAATATAGAACTTTGGGCGATAAAGAAGCTGATGGAATTATCGACCAGATTATTGAGCAATACGGAATTGCTTCTTTACGTCAACTAATGCCATTTCTCTCTGATTATCAGAATCTTAGTCTTGAAAATCAATTTCCGATTCTTCAAACATTTTTGTCTGAAAATGCTTCATTACCAAATTTCTACGATAAAAAAAAACTTATTCGTGCCACCGATTTTTACCGAGAAAATCAACAAAATATTGGCCTGATTCTGGGTCTTTATTCATTGCCGTATTGTTATTTGGGTGCGGATGGGGCAAGGGTTTTGTATATGTCGGAGCGAATCAAAAATGACACTTATAAACGTTTGACCGAAACAGGAAATTTTCTGAAAGCCGTAATGAATTATGATAATTGGCAAAGCGAACGAATATTTATAATTTGCTTGAAAGTCAGACTTTTGCATGCAACTATTAGGTATTTTACACTTCATAGCAAACAATGGAATATGGATTGGGGATACCCGATAAACCAAGAAGATATGTTGGGTACAAATTTAGCTTTTTCGCTCGTGGTTTTGCGTGGAATGGAAAAGCTGGGTTATTCTGTTGATAAATCTTACGAAGATGCCTATATCAATACTTGGAATGTGATTGGTTTTTTGTTGGGAGTAAAGAAAGAAATTTTGCCCGAGAGTTATTTAGAAGCTGTAAAAATAGATAGGTTAGTTGCCGAACGACAGTTTAAGGAATCGCTTGAAGGTCAGCAACTTACGGCTTCTTTGATGCAAGTTGTTCGTTCATTTGCTCCGAGCGAAATCACAGCTAATTTACTGCAATCGCAGTCTCGAATGCTTCTCGGTGAAAAATATGCCAAAATGCTTGGCATTACCGAAACAAATATCCCAAACACTTTGTTGAAAGTATATAACACAACATCGGTTTTGATGTCGAAAATATTTTAGGTTGTAGAACAAGTTTCTAACTTGTCTCGCTGACATTTAAGCCCAAGTTTTATCGCTATAATTGACAGGTTGGAAACTTGTCCTACATATTATGACACAAGAAAAAATAAGACAAGCATACACCGAATACGTACTCGAAAATGGTAAGCAGCCAGAGTCGGTTTATGCTTTTTGCAAGAAATTGAAGATTAAGGAAGAAGCTTTTTATGAAGAATATTCTGCGTTTCCGCAGATAGAGAGCGAAATTTGGAAGGCTATTTTTATTGAAGCTCGTGCTGCGACCGAACGTGAAGAGGTCTATCAAAACTACTCAGTTCGTGAGAAATTATTGGCTTTTCTTTATACTTGGATTGAGACTTTAAAGAAAAATCGCAGTTATATTCTGAAATCTTACGAAGGTTTTCAGAAGCCAATTTATACCAAACGCAATGTTCAATTAGTTGATTTCAAGGCTTCGTTTTATGATTATGTAAACGAGCTTTTGATGGAAGCCCGTGAAACTCGTGAAGTTGAACAACGCCCGATTCCGCAACTAATGCAGCGTTATCCAGACTTATTTTGGGCAAAGACGCTATTTATCCTTGATTTTTGGATAAACGATACAAGCAAGGCCTTTGAGAAGACCGATACAATGATTGAGAAAACCGTCAACACTGCTTTCGATTTACTGGGTCGTTCGCCACTCGATTCGTTATTTGATTTAGGAAAGTTTATTTTTCAGAATAGAAAGTAGAATAAGTTACTCTTGTCATCAAGTTAAACTTGTTCATAAAATAAGAAACAAGTCGGGAGACTTGTTCTACCAAATATATGAATTCACAAGAAAGTATCCCCACATCGAAAGTTGCTCGTGCTACGCAGTTTGCCAAAGCAGGCGTAAAGGTTGGCGGTAATTATATCAAGCATTACAGCAAAAAAATCTTTGACCCGTCGCTTACAAAAGAGCAACTTCACCAAGAAAATGCCGCTGATGTTTATGATACACTTAGCAATTTGAAAGGCAGTGCCTTGAAAGTAGCTCAGATGATGAGCATGGACAAAAATCTATTGCCACGTGCTTATACCGATAAATTTGCAATGTCGCAATACTCGGCTCCGCCATTGTCGGCACCCTTGGTTATCAAGACTTTCAAGAAGTATTTTGATAAATCGCCTTCTGAAATTTTCGATAAGTTTGATTTGAAAGCCGAAAATGCTGCTTCAATCGGGCAAGTGCATAAGGCCGAAAAAAATGGTAAAAAGTTGGCCGTGAAAATTCAATACCCTGGTATTGCCGATAGTATCAGTTCGGATTTGAAAATGGCCCGCCCGTTAGCCGTACAATTATTGAATTTGAATGATGCCGAAATCGACCGCTATTTCAAGGAAGTGGAAGAAAAGCTACTCGAAGAATCGAATTATGATTTAGAATTACACCGTTCGGTCGAAATAACGAATGCGTGTAGTCATATTCCAGATTTGTTTTTCCCGAAATATTATCCAGAATATTCATCGAAAAGAATCTTGACGATGGATTGGATTGAGGGAATGCACTTAAAAGAATTTTTGGATACTAATCCTTCACAAGAGGTGAGAAACAGAATCGGTCAAGCACTCTGGGATTTTTATGATTATCAGATGCACACACTTCGTCAAGTGCATGCTGACCCACACCCAGGCAATTTCTTGATGACTCCCGATGGTCGCTTAGGAGTGATAGATTTTGGCTGCGTAAAAGTGATTCCTGAAGATTATTACAATAATTATTTTGCATTAATAAACCCAGATACGCTCGAAGATGAAGCCGAAATTCAAAGAATTTTTTGGACACTGGAGTTTATTGTAGAAGAAGATTCTCCGCAAAAACGAGTGTTTTTTTCGGATTTATTCAAGAAAATGATTGAATTGCTTGGCCGTCCGTTCAACTCAAATACCTTCGATTTTGGACAAGAGGGCTACGTTGATGAAATTTATAATTTCTTTGAATATGTATCGAAATTGCCCGAATTGAAAGACTCAAAAGCAGCTCGTGGTTCGCAACACGGTTTGTACGTAAACCGCACGTATTTTGGACTTTATACAATTCTGAATGATTTGAAAGCAGAAATAAAAACGACCAAACCTGATTGGCTCACTCCGAAGCATTTGAAGGGGGAATTAGTTTGATTGTTATAATGTAGTATTATTTTGTTTGCCTCTTAGAGACGTTGCCGCAATGTAATTGCATCGTAACGTCTCTACTTTTTTATAGCAATTTCATTGCATAATTCCATATTTTGAGTTTAGTTTGTTTATACTTTTAACCTACAATTTGTGTAGAGCAATTTTCTAAATTGCTTCTCGCAAACGCAATTTAGAAAATTGCTCTACTGTACCTATGAAAAAATTCAAACTCTCGCTCGTGTTTTTGTGTCTTTACATGACACTTTTTGCTCAGAAAAATACCTCAATTTCTTCACCAAATAAGCAAATTGCCCTAAAGGTGGCAGTTGCTGAAAACGGTAATTTGTCTTATCAGGTTTCGTATAAAAACAAAACGATCATTGAACCATCTACGCTTGGTTTTGCTCTGAAACGTCCCGAAATTATGCTGAATAAATTTCAGCTTATAGGTATAGATTCGAGCAGTGTTGATGAAATCTGGAAACCTGTCTGGGGTGAAGTGAGTAATATTAGAAATAATTATAAACAGTTGATAGTCAGAGTAAAAGATAAGTCAAAGTCCGAAAATTTATTAAACATTGTCTTCCGAGTTTTTGATGATGGTGTGGGTTTTCGATATGATTTTCCAGAAGAGTCATCAATCAAACATTTTATTGTTAAAGATGAGTTAACTCAATTTAATCTCGCTGGAAATCATAAAACTTTTTGGATTCCTGGTGACTATGATACAAACGAATATCTATATAATACTACTAAGCTGAGCGAAATTGATGCCCTAAAAGCAGCAAAGAAAGAAACTGATATTGCTCTTCAATCTCTGATAGGTGCAAATACCGTTCAAACGCCTTTGATGATGAAAACCGCCGATGGTATTTATCTCAATATCCATGAGGCTGCTTTGCTCAATTATCCTGCCATGAATATTACGCTTGATAAAGCAACGTTCACATTTATCTCGCATTTAGTGCCTGATGCCGTTGGAAACAAGGCGTATTTACAAGCACCCTTCCAAACACCGTGGCGGACGATTGTAGTGAGTGATAAAGCCACCGAAATTCTTTCATCAAAACTGATTTTGAACCTTAATGATCCTTCAAAAATAACCGATGTTTCTTGGATAAAACCTCAGAAATTTATTGGGATGTGGTGGGAAATGCACGTTGGAAAATCTAATTGGTATTTGAAAGGTGGTAAGCACGGAGCTAATACCGAAAACGTAAAAAGATACATTGATTATGCTGCCAAGCATGGTTTTGATGGGGTTTTGGTAGAAGGCTGGAACGAAGGATGGGAAGATTGGTTTGGAAATTGGAAAGAAAATGTATTCGATTTCGTAACGCCTTACAGCGATTATAATATTGAAGAATTGACAGCCTACGCCAAAGCCAAAGGCGTGAAAATTATCATGCATCACGAAACATCGGGTTCGGCAACCAACTACGAACGTCATTTCGATAAAGCATATAAATTTATGCAAGACCACAACATGAACACCGTGAAAACTGGCTACGTTGGGCGAATAATTCCTCGTGGCGAACATCACGATAGCCAATGGATGGTGAATCATTATCAAAGAGTTGCCGAAAAAGCAGCAGAGTACAAAATCATGGTGGAAGCTCACGAACCTGTGCATCCAACTGGTTTGCATCGTACATACCCAAATTGGTTGGCAAATGAAGCCGCTCGTGGAAATGAGTTTAATAATGCTCCAAATCTCGGACTTGTACCCGAACACGAAACTATTTTACCTTTCACAAGATTAATGGGTGGCCCGATGGATTATACACCTGGATTCTTCCATTTTCAGCTCAATCAATATGATGCTTCTCGCACAACTCGTGTAAAAACTACTTTGGCAAAACAATTGGCTTTGTACGTAACGATGTACAGTCCGCTACAAATGGCGGGCGATTTTCCTGAAAATTTTGATAAACATTTAGATGCGTTTCAGTTCATAAAGGATGTGCCCGTCGATTGGGATGACACAAAAGTTTTAGAAGCAGAACCAGCCGACTATATCACAATTGCTCGTAAGCAAAAAGGCAAAGAAAATTGGTTTCTCGGAGCAATAACCGATGAAAACACTCGAAAAACCACTATAAAGCTTGATTTCTTAGAAGAAAATGCTCGATACGAAGCAACAATTTATCAAGATGCCGCTGATGCCGATTGGAAAACAAAGCCAGATGCTTATAATATTGAGAAGAAGATAGTTACGAAAAAGGACGTCTTGAATCTAAGTCTTGCCAAAGGTGGCGGTTGTGCGATTAGTTTGATGAAATTATAGTTTAAACCAATTCTTTAGTTTTGATAAGTTTTTTTGAACGCTCAACCAAAGCGACGATAGCATCGTGCTTTTCTTGAGCTTCTATACCTAACTGTATTTTTCGAGATTTTAAATCAGAAACGAAGGTTACTCCCGAATTTTTATCAGTATTTTTCATTTTTTTAGTCTTATTTTGAATGCAAAATAGTCTTTTTCTTTTACAAATGATTCATCAATACCATCAAAGTTTGTTCCAAACACCTCAAAACTATTATTGATTTCTGAAATAAATTTTGAAATAATTGCTCTGTAAATTCGATTACGGGCGGTTGAACTGCCCATAAAAATAACAGTTTTTTCTGAATTTCGTTCAAAGAATAAATTAATTGTTTTTATTACAGTTCCTAAAACAAGCGACATATCCTGATTATCGCTTACATTTTTAACATTAACGAAACCATCTTCTAAATCACCAAAAATTAATTCATATATTCCATTTTCTTCATCAACTTTATTGAAAACTACGGCTTTTTCGATAATCTTCGTTGAACTTACACTTTTAAAAAAGTGCCATTCAGCATCAATTGATGATTCGATATGATATGTCGGTTTTTCCATATTCACAAAAATAAGGATTTTATCAAGTAATTTTTTAGACTACTTTTGTGAAAAATTTAGTACCTATTTCATTTATAAATTACTAACCATGAAAAAACTATCTCTGCTCATGCTGCTTGTGGTTGTGTCGGTCGCTTGTCGGACATCGAAGACCCCACAAATCAATGCTTCAAGCACTCAAAACGAAATTACTGTCACTTTCCTTCACCTCAATGATGTATATGAGATATCACCGCTTGACAATGGTAAAGTTGGTGGAATGGCTCGTGTGGCAACTGTTCGTCGAGATTTATTAAAAGAGAATCCAAATACTGTCACCGTACTTTCGGGCGATTTTCTGAGTCCGTCAGTAATCGGAACACTTCGCTATGAAGGTAAAGGAATCAAAGGTCGCCAGATGGTTGATGTAATGAATACAGCTGGAGTAGATTGGGTTTGTTTAGGAAATCATGAGTTTGATTTAGACCAAAAAGATTTACAAGAACGTATCAATGAATCTAAATTTAACTGGTTGAATACCAATGCTTTAGAAAAAGTAAAAGACGAATACGTTCCATTCGGAAAAGTGGTTGATGGTGCAAAAGTACCATTTTTAAAAACAACAATTTTGACATTCAAAAATGCTAATAACATTGAAGTAAAAGTTGGGATGTTTGGTATTTTATTGCCATCAAACAAGAAAGATTTTGTGTTGTATGAAGATTTTTTTGAGGCAGCTAAAAAAGCTTATGCCGAATTAGAACCAAAGTGTGACTTTGTAGTCGGAATTACACACATCAACAAAGTTGACGACCTAAAACTGGCCAAAATGCTTCCAAATGTGAAGTTGCTTATGGGCGGACATGACCATGATAATATGAAAGAGCAAATCGGAAATGTAGTAATGGCCAAAGCTGATGCTAACGCCAAAAGTGCTTATATTCACCGAATTACGTTTAATAAAACTACGGGTAAAGTAGATGTGAAGTCTGAGTTAAAGAAAATAGATAATTCAATTGCAGATGAACCAATTACAGCGGCCGTGGTAAAGAAATGGGAAGACATTCAAGATGCAGCATTTAAGGCCATAGGATTAAATAAAGATGAAGTAATTGCCGATTTGAAAGAGCCTCTCGATGGCCACGAAACTACTGTGCGTAATATGCAAGGAAACATGGGAAGCATGATAAACAATGCTTTGTTGGCATCTTCGCCTAATAAGTTCGACTGTGCGTTTTTTAATGGTGGTTCGATTCGTATTGATGATTATGTTTCGGGAAAACTTACACAGTTCGATGTACTGCGTATTTTGCCTTTCGGTGGAAAATTAGTAGAAATCAAACTTCGTGGACGTTTACTCGAAAGAGTGTTACAAACGGGCTTAGAAAACAAAGGCAGTGGGGGATATTTACAATATGAGAAAATTACCTACGATGAAACTAAAAAAGAGTGGAAAATCAACGGGAAATTATTGGATGTTAACCAAGAATACAACATCATCACGAGCGATTTCTTGTTTTCGGGCAAAGAACGTAACTTAGGATTTTTTACCAAACAAAATCCAGATGTGATTTCGGTGGTGGATACTTTTCCCGAAACCGATGTCAGAAACGATATTCGTAAATCAGTAATTGCTTATTTCAAAAATAAATAATCGACTGATTTACAACCTTTTTATTAACTTCGGAGTCATGGTAGTAAACATAAAAACTACCATGACTTTTTTATGAAAAAACTTCTTCTTTTTGCCACAATTATTGCCATTAATGCTTGTAATCCAGACAAAAGCATGACCACCGAAACCGTAAAAGGTTATCGGCCGATATATGTGAGTTACGCAAATCTTCGCAATGTTTCTTCAGGTTCGCCACAAAAACTTCGCAAGGCTGGAAAGATTTATACTAAAGATAAATACCTGTATATCAACGAAATAGGGCAGGGAATTCATGTCTTTGATAATTCGGATAAAACAAAACCTCAAGCCGTAGCTTTTATTTCGATTCCTGCCAATCAAGACATTTCGATTGCTGATAATATTCTCTATGCCGATAATGCCGATGATTTAGTAGCGATTGACATTACTAATCCGTTGGCGGTCAAGGTAGTAAAGCGAATTGAAAAAGCTTTTCCGTATCCGAGTTATCCCCAGCAAAACGGAGTGCCATCCAGAGGTAAATTTGAATGTGTTGACCCATCGAAAGGTTATGTTGTTGGTTGGGAATATACTGATTTGGTAAATCCGAAATGTTTTCGGTAGTAAAGACAGAGAATTTCCTGCCAAAACGCCAATTTGGACGTTCCTACGAGTGAAAATTAATTACTAAAGCCCTACTTTTTAATATATCATGAAAAAAATACTTACTATTCTCTTTTTCTCAACAATCATTTATGCTTGTCGAGGCGATGCTGTTTCTGCTTCTCCCACAAGTGGCACAGGTGGCTCAACAGCTCGTTTTACTATTGCCAACGGTTATTTATATATTGTTGATAATCAATCGCTTAAAACTTATAATATTCAAAATACATCAAACCCGATTTTTGTAAGAAGGGCTTCTCTGAATACTATTGTCGAAACTATTTTTCCATTCAATAATCATCTTTTGATTGGCACTCAAAATGGTATGTATATTTTCAACATTTCTTCGCCCGAAAACCCACAATTTGTGTCAGTTTACTCGCACGTTGTATCCTGCGACCCAGTTGTAGCCGAAGGGAATTATGCTTATGTTACCCTTCGGAGCGGCACTAATTGTAATCGTGGCGTAAATGTGTTGGATGTGATTGATATTCGTGATTTAAAAACACCGAAGCTGCTAAGTAGTTACCCAATGCAAAGTCCGCATGGTTTGGGAGTTGGCGGAGATTTACTTTTTGTCACCGAAGGGGATTACGGCATGAAAGTTTTTGATAAAACCGACCCAAAGGCTTTGAAGCAAATCCATTATTTTCAAGATTTTGCCGCTGTTGATGTTATTCCAGAAGATAATACATTGATTATCACGGGTAAAGACGGTGTTTATCAATACAGTTACAATGCACAAAAAGAATTGAAATTATTAAGTAAAATCGCTACAAATCCATGAAAAAAATCTATATAACTTCATTTTTTATTGCCTTTTTTGGAGTATTGAGCATTGATTCTCATGCCCAAGATTCGCTCAATAAAGCTCATTTAATCTTGAAAATTGCTCCGCTCACAATGTTTGATATTGATAATACGTTTGAATTTGCAGCCGAGCATCGTCTCGGTCAGAGTAAACGTTGGACATTATCTGAACAATTGGGCTATGGTGCAGGAGTGGCCAATTTATGGGGTGAAAACAATGATTTTGGGCCAGCACGAGAGCATTTTCGAGTAAAAGTTGAAGCCCGCCGCTACGATAAAAAAGCCTCGAATATGGCTGGTGGATATTTGGCGTATGAGCTTTTTTATAAACAAGTCAACGATGAACTTAATCGAAGCGTTGGGCGTGAATGTGATGGTGGCCCCTGTGCATATTTTGAAACTTTGGATTATCCTGTCAGTAAATATGTGGTTGGAGCAACAATAAAGGTCGGTTATCAGGCCAGATTGAGAAATGAAGACAAAAAAAAGACTAAATTTGTGTTTGATTTTTATGTAGGTTTGGGAGTTAGAAGAATAATGATTGACCACAAAATTGATGGTGCAGCAACACAAAATAATTCATGGTTCGGCAATGATGGCTTTTTCCCGTTTGGTAGTTTTGGTTATGCCGATAGAGCGTATAATATTCCACATGGTTCGCTCGGGATTAGGCTTGGCTATCTTGTGTTTTAGAAGCCCCACCGTAGCGACGGTCGCCCAACTCTCAGCAGCGGCTGCCGCCCCAATAGGGAGGGCTTTATTATTTGTATTTTTATCTATTTCGGTTCAAACTTTCTCACAAAATAGCTTTTCGTTTCTCAATATTGCTAATAATGCCCGTGTAAATGGACTTGGTGGTATTAATGTATCGCTGACTGATAATGACATTAATCTTTTTTCGTTCAACCCAGCTTTGCTTGACTCCGCCAATGCAGGTCAAATCGGATTAAACTTTTCGCCGTATTTGGCTTCAAGTAAGTTTCTCACACTCAATTATTCGCCAAAATTTCTACAAAAATCTAAGGAGGGAAATTGGGCAGTTTCATTGCAGAATCTTAGTTATGGGACTTTTCAAGGAACGGATGCTGTCGGAAACTTGACGAATGAATTTTCGGCTAATGATTTTTCATTGGGACTTACCTATTCACGAAGAGTCAATCATATAAGTTTTGGAATTACTTCAAAAGTGGTGGCTTCGGTGCTTGAGAATTATGGTTCGGTAGCATTTCTGACCGATTGGGGTGGAACTTTTAAGCATCCAGAACATGATTTGAGTATTGGGGTCGTGGCAAAAAATATTGGTTATGTTCTGAAAACTATTGGTGCTTTTCGCCCCGATGTGCCTTTTGATTTGCAGCTTGGGGCATCTTTCAAACCCAAATATATGCCAGTGCGTTTTTCGCTGACGGGGCATCATTTATACGTTTTTGATATTGCCTATAACGACCCAGCTTTCAATTTTACTTTCGATGAGCAGGGAAATAAAATTCCTAAAAAGATATCAACGGCCGATAAAATCTCTCGACATTTTATACTCAGTACCGAGATTTTGATTCACAAAAACTTCAATGTGTTGTTGGGTTATAACTTTCTTCGTAGAAAAGAACTGCTCATCAATGGTCTTGGTGGTGCGGCAGGCCTTTCATTTGGGGCAAATCTTCGCCTAAAAAAACTCGATTTTTCTATTTCACATAGCATTTTTACTTCTCCCAAAGGTCAAACTTCTTTTACACTCAATTGGCGGAGATGAAAGCGATACTTTGCCAAATCGTCGATAAATAAGGCCTTATTATCGAACAAATGACCAATTTGAACCTGTCTGTCGATTATTCTCCCCAATGTGTATAATTGTCGCTATTTCTTATTTTTGAATTATTAATTTTGAGTTACAATAAATAATTGCACCGCAAAATAATACCAAAAATGATAAAATTAATTTTCACTTTACCGCTCTTGCTGATTAGTTTATGGGCAAATTTTGCTACTAAAAATGCCGATAATCAGGCAATGACAATGTGCATAGTTATGCCAAATGAAGTTGATTATCAGGCAATTGCCTCCGATAATAGCTTTAATGCTTTTGAAAACGATACAACAAAAGCTTACACGATGCCATTGCTCGCTAAAACTGCGAAAGGCGAAGTAATGCTTTCGTGGACAGAAAAAGATTTGCAAGGCGTTACATCTTTTTGTGTGGCTTTCTCGAAAGATAATGGCAAAACTTTTGGAGACAAGAAAACGATTTATAGCGGTAATGGCATTGGTAATAGTCGCATGATGCGTGCCAGGGTGCTTGCCAAAAAAGATGGTAGTTTGGTGGCGGTTTTTATCAATAATTCTGCTCCACAAGCAGGCGGTGGTGGTAGAGGTGGTCGTTCGTCGAACATCGTATATTGTACGTCGAAAGATGGTGGTTCAACTTGGACTTCGCCAGCTGCGGTCGATTCAGACCCAAAACAAGGAATTGTAAGAGGATTTTTTGATGCAATCGTGATGTCTAACGATGAAATTGCGGTGGTTTATTTGAAAGACGTTGCCAATAGTACCAAGCACGAAGAGCGTGATTTGCGTTTGGTTGTAACAAAAAATGGCGAAATGCAACCCGAAAAACTCATCGACCCAGTTGTTTGTGACTGTTGCCCAATCAACATGTTAATTGATGCCGATGGAGCTTTAAACGTAATTTATAGAGACAATAACGATAACATCAGAGATATGGCACGCATGGTTTCAACTGATAATGGTGCTACTTTCTCGAAGCCAGAAATCATTCATAACGATGGCTGGAAAATCAACGGTTGCCCGCACAGTGGAGCGGTTTCGAGTACCTATGGAAAGTCGGCTTTAGTTGCGTGGTTTTCGGGAGCAGAAACCGAATCGGGCGTGAGATTGGCCACTCGTGAAGGCAAAAAACTCTTTGTTTTGGAAGATGCTTCAGCAAAAAATCCATACTTAGTTGAGTCTCCAAAATCAACGGTGATGCTCTGGGAACAAAACACTGAAAACAACGTTTCAAAGCTTGCTTATAGAAAAATAAATAATAATAAAGTCTCGGAAACGATCTGGGTTGAGGGTTCGGCAAACGCTACTAATTCTGTTGCATTAAATGTTGATAATCAAGTGCTTGTGGCTTATGAAGTAAAGCAGGCCAGCAAAAAGAATCAACTAAAAGTAAGTTCACTTTCTCTTTAATTAATATTTTACAAACCTATTTTTTAACTAAAAAAACATGAAAAAAACAGCGTTAGTTCTCTCATTTTTGGTGGCATCTTTTGCCTCTTCTGCTCAATGGTCAATCGACAAAGGGCATACCAAGTTTGCCTTCATTGCCGAGCATCATGGATTGTCGGAAGTAGATGGTTATTTTAAGAAATTTGATGGTAAAATTACAGCTGCAAAAGATGATTTATCAGATGCTGTTTTTGAAATTACGATAGAGTCAGGCAGTATCAATACCGACCTCGAAATGCGTGATAATCACCTCAAAAGTGAAGATATGTTTGATGTAGAAAAATTTCCTGCGATAAGTTTTAAAAGTACAAAATTTACGAAAATAGCAGGAAATAAATACAAAATGGAAGGAAATATGACGATTAAGGGTGTGACAAAACCAATCACTCTGGATGTAACGATGAACGGCCCGATGGCACATCCAAACCCCAGTAATAAGATTCCACAATTGGGAATAAAAGCCACTACCACTATCAAGAGAAGTGATTTTGGTATTGGTGGAAAACTCGCAACGGTGATGGTTGGTGATGAAATTTCGATTCGTGCAACGGGCGAATTTCAGAAGAAATAATGACGAATTACTTTAATTTCAGAACGCATGGTATAGCAATATATCATGCGTTTTTTGTTGATTTTCCTTGAAAATAGGAACTTTAAAATATCAGCTTTTTCAAAAATTGTAATTCGTCAAACTCTATACCAACTTTTCCCTTATTGAACTATTTATCAAATAAAGGCTCATTTGTTGAATAATGAGCTGATTAATAAATTATTACACCAAATATGATACCACTCAATAACTTATGGCATAAGTTTTGCTATTATATATATTAGGTAGTGTACAATGTTATAATACCTAATTGATATTTTGCATTCCGATTTAAACGTATAAGTTATAGAATATAAGTGTCCTTAACAACAAAACATACTTTTGCTCAAGCCCGAATTTGTATTCTTTCAATTCAGGATTTAGTACTATGGTCTGCTTTTAAAAAGCTGAGCAGTGTAGTCCCGTTTGTATTCTTGCTTTTTTCTTCACTACATACATTTTCTCAAAATCCAATAGCTGGTAATCAAAGTTTTCAGGTTTTAAGCGAAGGAAATTTTACCTCTACAAATTCTCATCATATTCATGGTCCTTTGGCAGTTGGTGGTAACTTGATTATCAACTCTTCTTCTTTAGGTGAGATAAACATGGATAATACTGGCTCGTATGTTTTTACGGGTGACGGCTCTACACCAACTGGATTGTTGGTCAAAGGTGGTATCACTTGGACTAATGGAGTATTGAGAGTAAACGATGGAAATTATATTCATGTTGGCAGTAGTACTGGGTCAATCACAAGCAATAATGGAGGGACAGGACTAACACAAGTTTTACCAACTGGCACTTCCTACAACAATGCCAAAAGAATAGAAGGGTCTGTAAATCAGCCAACTAATGTTTTCCAGACAGTTGGTTTTGATTTTACGACGCTTTTTAATACTTATCGTTCGACTTCAACGACACTTGGTAGCAGAACGAATAATGTACAGTTGTATAATTCAAGCAATGTAGCTATCTCTGGAAATACAGTTTCATCGGCACAAAGTGTAAGAATAAACTCACTTAACCCTGGAGTGAATTATTTGAATCTTACATCGGCTTCGCTCAATAATATTACCGAATTAACTTTTGCTACGGCCGCTGTGCCAAGTGCTTCTAAGGTATTAGTTATCAATGTGCCAATTACTGCCAATTTTGTTTGGAATAATTCAAATATGGCAGGTATTACTGGCACACAAGGGCCGTATGTATTATGGAATTTTTATGGCAGCACAACTTACAACCTCACACTCAATACCGCAAGTATGGTGGTAGGAACTGTTTTTGCCCCGAATATGAACTTTATTAAGACAGGTACTGGCGATACAGAGGGAGGTTTGATTGCAAAAACGATTCAGCTGGGAACTGGGGAAATTCATAACTTTCAGTTTGCGAGTGATTTATCTACTTCAGACCCTTGTACTTGTACAGGAAATTTATTGACAAATAATAGCTTTGAAAACGGTATGACTGGCTGGAGTTCATCAGGCGGAAGTGCTTACAATGGTACAGGTTATGAAGTTTGTGGTAGCTATAATGGATATTTACAAGCAACAACTACCAATGCTTGGCTTTGGCAACAGTTAAGTGCAACTGTTGGAACAACCTATAATCTTTCGTTTTGGGGAGGAACACACGATCCAAATTCTACGCACTACGTCCGACTCGGTTTTTATAATAGTTCAAATACACTCATTGGCTCTAATCAAATAAACGTTGATTATGATGTTGATCCAAATAATGATTTAGCCTTTTATTCATTTTCGTCAACTGCACCTGCCAATACTTCATATATGCGAGTGGAAGTTTATGCCAATGGTGATTATGTGAAACTTGACCAAATGTGTTTGTCGAATGCGGCTACGGGTGGTTCAACAAATTGTACTCCACCAGTAGTAACGGCAAGTTCTAACTCACCAGTAAGTGCGGGTAGTGCAATCAATCTGACTTCAACCAGTACAGGGGGTAGTGGAGGTCAGTTAGTAACTAATGGAGATTTTAGTAGTGGGAATAATAGTTTTTCATCAGATTATACTTTCGGAGGGGGCTACAATATCGCTTCTAATCCTCAAACTGTTTGGAGTTGGGCTGTGAATTGTTCTAATCCGAGCGGAAATATGATCATTGGTGATGGTAATGGAAACGCTAATTCGAGATTTTGGTATCAGTCTATTAACGTAACTGCTGGAACAACCTACACGCTATCGTTTAGAGCATACGATTTTTGGGGAGGTACGCCCGCCGCTAAATTACAGTGGGGCGTAAACGGAACAAAAACTGGAGCAATCTCCAATTTATCGACTGGTGGATGTAACACTTGGCAACAAATTTCAACAACTTGGACTGCTACCACTACTGGAACAGCCGTTTTTGCCATCTATAATAATGAAGTTTCTGGAGCAAGCAACGACTTTGCGATTGATGATATTTCGATTATTGCAACATCTCCTCGAACTTACAGTTGGAGTGGGCCATTGGGTTTTACTTCAACCACTCAGAATCCGACTTTATCGAATGCAACTACCTCAATGGCAGGAGTTTATACCGTAACTTCAAGTATTGGAGGTTGTACGGCAACTGCCACCACGAGTGTTGCAGTTAATTCTTCGAGTTGTACAGGTACATTTACGGGTTTACTTATCAATGATATGGTGGGTAGTTCAGATATTGTATTGACCAATGGTACTACTTACAATATTAACAGTTTTCCTTCGAGTTGGAATCTTGAAACTACCCAAACGGGAACATTTGGTAGTGTGGTATTTACTGTAACAGGCTCAACGAGTGCTACAAATACAGAGAATACAGCACCATACAATCATCCAGGTTCTACGGCTGCTGCATGGGGTGTGGGTACGTACACTATCAATGTAAAAGGATATTCTGGTACAGGTGGAACAGGAACACTATGTGATGAAGAAACTATTATAATTACTTTGGCAAATTCTACCTTTAGTTGTTCGGGAAGTTGTGAATCTGCCAATTTGGTGGTAAACCCTCAGTTTGAAACTAATATGAGTGGCTGGACTGCTTCGAATGGTCAACTAACTCGTGGCGGTGGTGGAACTTACGGCAGCTTTTTGGAAGTAAACGTTGGGGATTTGACAGGTACTTACACGGCTTATCAAGATATAACTTTCGGAGCAAATGCTCCTTATAAATTTATAGCTTATGCCGCTAAACACGGAGTGAATAATCTCCCAAAAATGTATTTGGAGTTTTATAACGGAACAACTTATCTCTCTAAAACTGCCGATATTCTTGTAACAAAAAATTATGATGGAACTTTCCAAACCATCAATTTTGAAGGCAATACACCTGCTAATACTACTAAAATTCGTATTGTAGGTTGGACACAAAACAACGCCCTCAAATTTGATAATGTGAGTCTTGTTGGTTGTCAAGTATGTTTTTCGATTGTGCCACCTGCAACTATATGCGTTGGACAAAGTGCTACACTTACAGCCAATAATTGTAGTGGAACAGTGACCTGGAACACAGGAGCAACGGGTTCGACAATTACTGTAAACCCAACCACTACCACAACTTATACTGCAACTTGTAGCAATACTACAAATGTCCTAAGCAACCCGAGTTTCGAGACTGGAAACTTAACTGCATGGACTAATTGGAACTATACAACGATTACTTCTGTGGCAAGTGAAAAGTATAGTGGAACTTACGGAGTAAAAGTAACAGCGTCATCCGCTGGAGGAGGTTTTGCACAAGATAATGTTGCTGTTGCGGGGGAGAGTTTCACATTGAAAGTTTGGGGGAAAGTGAGTAGTGCTACTCCTTGGTCTGGTGTGGGTGTTAAATTCATGAACTCTTCTTGGACAAGTTTATCTGATGTGAGTACTGAGATAAACGCAACTTCTTTTCAAGAATATACTGTAACAAATACTGCTCCTGCTGGAACTGCTTGGGTGCAAGTTTATGCTTGGACTGACCCTTCAACAATTTTATATCTTGATAACTTTTCTCTTGTAAAAACTTCTACAAATACTACTGCTTCTGCTACCGTAACGGTTAATACTGCACCAACTGCTACGGCCACGGGTGATACTGAATGTGTAGGAGCAACAATTACTTTAGGCTCAACTGGTGGAGGTACATATTCTTGGACTGGCCCAGCATCGTTTGCATCAACGCTTCAAAATCCTACCAGAGCATCGGCAACAACTGCAATGGCAGGAGTTTATACGGTTACAGTAACTTCGGCAAATGGTTGTACAGCAACCGCAACAGCTAATGTGACAATAAATAATGGAACTGTTCCGACAGCAACAGTAGTAAGTACGGGATGTACTGGTTCGACAGGAAGTATAACAGTAACAAATTTACCTGATGGCTTTTCGACCAATATTAATGGCGGAGCTTGGACACAATATAGAAATAGTTACGTAGATTTAGCTGCTGGCACATACAGCATCGGCTACCAAGGTAACGGATGTAATACTTATGCCAATTTTACGGTAACAACTTCAACCGATAATCCATTACTAAGTTTAGCTAAAACTGACCCTACTTGTTCAACAACTGGTAGTATTACTGTTACAGGTAGCGGAGGAACAACTGGTTTGGGAGATGCAACATATCAGCTATGGTACGGAATTTCTGGAAGCCTTGTTTCTAACCTAACTTCCAATGCTAATTATCCAAATACTCCTTCATTATCTACTCTTGTGGGTATTACCGAAGGGTATAATAATGCAATGGATAATATTGGTGGAAGAATTTCGGGGTACATCGTTCCTCCAACAACTGGAACATATTATTTCTGGGTGGCATCTGATGATTACAGCGAGTTTTGGGGAAGTGGAGACGCAAACCCAGCCAATAAAGTGCTTTTAGCAAGCGTAAATGGCTATACTGGTTATAGAGAGTGGAATAAATACACCTCTCAGAAAACTGCTGCTATTAGCTTGAATGCAGGTCAGATATATTATTTTGAAGTGTTGTATAAAGAAGCAGGTGGTGGAGATAATATTTCGTTGGGCTGGTCGAAACCAGGCGAAGCTACAACTGCTCCAAGTGAAGTAATTCCAGGAAAATACCTTCGTCCAAATGTTGCTGCCTCAACCACAACTCCTGTTTACCAATATAAAATTGGTAGCGGAGCTTTCCAGACAAGTAATGTTTTTAATGGGCTTTCGGCAGGAACATATACTGTTACAATTCAAGATGCAGGAGGCTGTACGGCCACAACATCAATAACATTGGCAATTTCTGGTGGAATAACAGCACCAACTTCTTCGGGCGTAAGCCGTTGTGGATCAGGAACAGTTACTCTCTCTGCAAGTGGGTGTACTGGAACATATAATTGGTATGCAGCCGCCGCAGGAGGCACGAGCCTTGGTTCTTCGGCAACTTATACCACACCAAGTATATCTGCTACTACTACATATTATGTAGATTGTACTGTAAGTACTTGCGTTAGTTCACGAACAGCTGTTACAGCAACTGTAAATCCTGTACCAACAGCTCCAACTGCCACAGGAGGTAGTCGTTGTGGAACTGGCACAGTAACGGTTTCGGCTTCGGGTTGCACAGGAACATATAATTGGTATGCAGCCGCCGCAGGTGGAACAAGTCTTGGTTCTGCATCAACCTACACCACACCAAGTATTTCAGCAACAACCACATATTTTGTTGATTGTACTGTGAATGGCTGTGCAAGCTCAAGAACCTCAGCCGTAGCAACTGTAAATGCTCAACCTGCTGCACCTTCAGGTTCGGGAAGCCGTTGCGGTTCGGGAACAGTAGTTTTAACTGGTTCGGGTTGTTCGGGCGTGTATAATTGGTATAATGTATCTTCGGGGGGGACAAGTTTGGGTACAGGTGCTACTTACACAACGCCAAGTATTTCTGCCACAACTAATTATTTTGTTGATTGTACGGTTGGGAGTTGTACGAGTAGCCGTGCGACGGCCGTTGCAACCATTAACGCAATACCAACAGCTACTGCTTCTTCAAATTCACCAATAGTTGTTGGTGGAACGCTCAATTTATTTTCGACGGGTGGTACAACTTATAATTGGGTAGGCCCTAATGGATTTAACTCAACTCAACAAGATGTTTCGAGTGCCAATATTACAGCTTTAGATGCAGGCGTTTATACCGTTACAGTAAATACAAATGGTTGTACGGCTACTGCTACAACACAAGTTGTAATCAATAACTACGACCCAGGTGATATAGATTGTAGTTTAGTTTCTACATTAAATTTCTCAAATCCAACACTTATTTCTGGTACTGCATTAGCAAATAATGCTCAATATAGGTTTAGTAATGTAACGACTGGCACTGATGCCATCGTAACGATTTTGAGTAGGTCACACACAGATGTTGCGATTGTGGATTTAGATATTCCTGCTGCCACTTATGGTGGTTATGATGCGGCTTTTCAACCAATGATAGATTATAACTGGATAAATGGGGGTGGGTCGTTTGATGCAGCAGGTGAGAAATCAATCACTTTTAAATTTGATTTCGTTCAGTCAGGGACAACAACACCAAAGGCAATTCCTAATTTATTAGCCACAGGTTTGGATATTGATGGTAGTACAAATGAAGTAAGAGAATTTATTCAGGCCAGCAATTACCAGAGTTACCAACTCCAAACACCTTCATCATTGACTTTAAGTGGAGCTTTGAAAGCAAAAGGCCCATTAACGACTTATGCTGGTATCAATGAATTGGCTTTAGATGCGATGGTCTCTTATGCCTATGTTAATCCGACCAGTATTACGGTTACTTACGGTGGTGATTGGAATGGTAGCACATCTGATTTCGGTGATACTGCTCCAGGAAATAGTGATGAAAAACGTTTAAATTCTTTATATTTTAAGTGTTATAATTTTAACACTACTGTTTGTACACTACCACTATCAGCCCCAACAGGTACTGGTGCTGCTCGCTGTGGTACTGGCTCGGTTACGCTTTCGGCAAGTGGTTGTACAGGCACATATTATTGGTACACAGCAAATGCTGGTGGTATTGCCGTTGAAGTTGGGAGTAATTTTTCTACACCAAGTTTATCAACTACCACAACCTATTATGTAGAATGTAATACTGTTGGTTGTACGAGTCCACGTACTGCAGTTGTCGCTACCATAAAACCTGCTGTAACTATTACAAAAATTTTAGGAGACAGTGAATGTATTGGCAATACAATTGATTTAAGTGTAACTGCTTCTGGAGGCTCGGGGCTAACATATAATTGGACTGGCCCAAATAGTTTTGCTTCAACTTTACAGAATCCGACAAGAAATGCAACAACAACAGCAATGGCTGGAACATACAGCGTAACTGTAACGAATAGTGATGGTTGTGTAGCGTCTGCAACTACATTAGTAACTGTAAGTAACCTTCCAACGCCTTCGATTTCGGGAGTAACAACCATCTGCAATGGTTCATCGACAACATTAACCGCTTCAGGTGGAAGTTATTACATTTGGAGCAATGGTTCAACGAGTGCCGCTATTTCAGTAAATCCAGCTACAACTACAAGTTATTCGGTAACAGTTTATCAAAATAATGTAACAAACACGAGTTTAATTACCAACGTAACAAGTTTTAATGCGGCAAATTTCAGCCTGATAAATGCCACTAATTCTTTTGGAGGTCCAGCAAGTTTATTTGATGGCGTAGATAACCTAAATGCCGAAACTTTTCATGCTTCACGCACAACAGCAGGTGCTGATTGGGGCATAGCCTATAATTTAGGAGGAAGTGTCTTAGTTACAAATCTAAGTGTTGACAGAAGAAATGATTGTTGTACAGATAGAGGAGAAGGTGGTGTGATGCAAGTTTGGCGAAACGGAACAATGGTTTATCAAAGTAATGTCCTGAATAGTACTGGTGATGGTGTTTTGGCTGCAACCCCAGCTCCAAATGTTATTGGTACAGAAGTTAGGTATGTGTTTTTGGCTGGAGCGAATACCTTGAGTGGAGAAAGTATTCTTAATTTCACAGAGTTTATTATTGGTGGAACTAAATTATGCGATGCTACTTCAACAGCAACGGTTACAGTAAATGCAATTCCAACC